>NZ_JBFUKA010000006.1:0-80134 GCF_056401085.1 Nocardioides sp. P4_G4 | reverse complement strand
AGCCGCAAGCCGTCACGGTTCCTCGAGGCCGTCGCCGAGGTCGAGCGCGCGGCGGCGACGAGCGCCCCCACCCGTCGCAACCGCAAGGCCATGCACTGCCGCGAGTGCGGGACGGCGCTGAGCACCCCCGCAGAGAAGAAGCTCGGGCGGTGTGTCGACTGTCCCGCCTCCTACGACGAGGCCCTCTTCGAGCGGCTGCGTGAGTGGCGACTCGAGCGCGCCGCCGACGACAAGGTGCCGGCGTTCGTCGTCTTTACCGACGCCACCTTGCAGCTGATCGCCGAGCACCGTCCCACCGATGAGGGATCGCTGCGGCGCATCAGTGGCGTGGGTCCCTCCAAGCTCACCAAGTACGGCGACGACGTCCTCGCGCTCGTCTCCAAGGAAATCTGAAGAAATACTCATTAAATCGTTTGCCCATTACACGGGGCAGGCATTAGTTTCTTCTCAACAGCCCACGCGCACCCGACCACTGGCACTGGTCAGCGCCCGACGCCCCGAAGGAGGTGGCACCAGATGGAGATCTACACCAACACCATGACGGCCTCGACGCCGTCCTTCGGCATGCCCGTCGTCGCCGCCTCCCCGCGCGTTGCCGCTTCCTGCGTGCAGCAGCTCGAGACCGCTGTGACGTCGTGGGCCCACGTGGCCGGCACCGCCGTCATGGGCGCCGTCGACGCCGTCCGCGTCATCGAGCTCGACGCCATCCGCGTCAAGGGAGCCTTCCCGGGTCCGACCGCCTGGAGACCACCGATCGTCTGACACCAGACGCACATCGGCAGCCTCCAGGCCGCGGAACCCACACCGGGATCCGCGGCCTTTGTTGTTCCTCCACACACGAGGGGCAGCTGGGCCGGATCCCGCAGACACATGAGTTTCTCTGCACCAGCGATCAGGTCCACGAGAAGGAGGTGACACACATGACCATCAGTGTTCTCGACCGCAACCGAGCTGCCGAGGTCACCCACGACCTGGGTGACCTGCACGACGCAGCTGCCCAGGTGGACGACGAGCTGCTGCCCTGCCGCACCAACAACGCAGAGCTGTGGTTCGCCGAGACCCCCGCGGATGTCGAGCACGCCAAGACCCTGTGCCAGGAATGCCCGGTCCAGGCGATGTGCCTCGACGGCGCTCTCGAACGGCGCGAGCCGTGGGGCGTCTGGGGTGGCGAGCTCTTCCTCCAGGGCGTGGTGATCCCACGCAAGCGCCCCCGCGGCCGACCCCGCAAGAACCAGAACGAGGTCGCCGCCTGACGGCGGTCCTCACCCCTTCCCAGGCAGGACCCTCGGACACACACATGACACTTCACACGGACGGATACGACATGAGCACCATGCAGGAAGACCTGGCGCGCGCACACATGACCGCGCGCCTGGGAGAGGCGCAGCAGAACCGACGCGGTCACCAGCTGGCCCTGGCCCGTCGGATGAGCCGCAAGGCCGAGCAGGCTGCGCAGCAGGCGCGTCTCGCCCTCGCCCGAGCGATCTAGGACCAGCCTCGCCCTGATCGCGGGTGATGCAGACGACAGCCGGCACGATCCACACGGATCGTGCCGGCTGTCGGCATGTGCGGACGAGTAGCCTCGAGGGCGTGAGCGAGCCGACGACGACGTGCGCCCTGTGCGGACGGCAGGGGAGTGGGGCCGAGACCCTGACCTGGACGACGTCTGTCGAGAACGGGCGCCGGCGGACCTACTGCGAGGAGTGCTCCCGCTCGCACCTGCGGTCCATCGAGGGCAAGCTCGACAGCGAGTGGTGGTAGGTCACACCGCCTCGCCCCACGAGCATCCGCAGTAGGGGTGCCGCTGCCAGGCCCGGGCCTCCGGCGCCAGGTCGGCGCCCACGATGACCGTGGCCGACCACGTCGACGGGGTGCCTCCGGAGTGCCAGGTGGCGACGTCGCGGGCGGCCCAGCCCAGGGCCACCGCGAGCAGACCGGTGTCCACGCCCGGGCCGGGGTCGAGCCGACGGGCGCCCGGCTGACCGGGGCGTGCCGGGCCGGGTGCGTCGCTCCAGGCCCGGACGCAGCGCAGGCAGGCCGTCAGCCCGGGGACCACGAAGGGTCCGATCCGTACGGCGTCCGGCACGGCCACCACTGCGAGGTGCGGCCTCGACTCGACCACCCACGGATCGGCGGGAGCGCACTCGCCCGGCTGGTCGGTCACCAGCAGGGCGACCTCGGCGCGGGAGGTGTGCCGCAGTCCCGAGGCGTCGGCGAGGGACGCGACGTACGGCTGCCAGGGGTCGATCGTCTGGAGCCGCACGGGGACCGGGGGAGACAGGCGCATGGAGCCACGATCCAACACGGCCGACGATGGCGCACACGGTCGTCCACAGGTCCCGGGAGGCGACCGAGGCGCCACCCCGAGGTGACGCCGTGGTCGCGCGGGCGCCGGCTCAACGAGCCGGCAGGATCACGCCTTGCCGAGGATGCGGTTGAGGTTGGTGCCGCAGACGGGGCAGACGGCCTTGGCCATCCGGGTGCCCTTGTCGTTGACCTTGACCTCGCCCTCCGCCTCGCGCTTCTCCTTGCACTTCACGCAGTAGAACTCGCCGCTCCAGGTCTCCGCCATGGGGGACTCCTCGCTTGATCATCGTGCTGTCGTCGCGGCGGGTGGGATGGGAACCCGCGCGGGGCCGGAGCGTCGGGACACCTCGGTCCGCCTGTGACACTACCGAAACCGACGCCCGACGGCTCGCGACACAGGTCCGGACCGACGACGATGGTCGGTCCGCCGGGCACGATCAGTACCCTGCGGCCCATGGCCGACTACACGCACCTGCGCCTCGACCGCCCCTCCGCGGGCGTCGCCGTGCTCACCTTGGACAACCCCGACATGCGCAACGCGATGAGCGACGAGATGACCTCGTCGTGGGTGCGCGCGATCGACGAGCTGGCCGCGGACCGCTCGCTGCGAGCCGTCGTCGTCACCGGCGAGGGGTCGGCCTTCTGCTCGGGCGGCAACACGTCGTGGATCTCCAGCGAGCCCGACGCCACCGTGGACCACCTGCGCGAGCGGATGATGCCGTTCTACCGCTCCTGGCTGTCCATCCGGCGTCTGGAGGTGCCCACGATCGCGGCCGTCAACGGCCACGCGATCGGTGCCGGCCTCTGCCTCGCGCTGGCCTGCGACATCCGGTACGCCGCCCCGGGCGCCCGGCTCGGCGTGCCCTTCGTCAAGCTCGGCATGCACGCAGGCATGGCGGGCACCTACCTGCTTCCTCAAGTGGTCGGGGCCGCCCACGCGCGCGACCTGCTGCTGACCGGCCGGGTCGTGGACGCCGAGGAGGCGCTGCGCATCGGCCTGGTCTCGCGGGTCATCGCCGCGGACTCCTTCGACGCCGAGGTCCTGCGGACGGCCGAGGGCATCGCGGGCACCGCGCCCATCGCCACCCGCCTCACCAAGATCGCGCTGGCCGACGGCGGGCACGCAGACTTCGAGAGCGCCCTGCAGTGGGAGGCCCTGGCCCAGCCCGTCACCCTGGCGACCGAGGACCTCCAGGAGGGCATCCGGGCCAGCCGCGAGAAGCGGCCGCCGGTCTTCGAGGGGCGCTGAGGCCCGCAGTCCGACCCGCCGCGACCGGACGGGGCAGACGCGCTGTCCACTCCTGTGGACGAAGGTGTGGACAACATGGGGACGACACGCCCACGGCCTGGGGACGGGTCGGCGTGGCGAGGGGCTCACCGGCGACACTGGTCCGTGACGACGGACACGAGAGGATGAGCACGTGGGGGAGCACTACGCGGGTGGCCCGGTCGGGGCCCTGCGCCGGATCGCGTTCCTCATGGAGCGCGGCCGCGAGGAGACCCGCCGGGTGGAGGCGTTCCGCAAGGCGGCCGCGGTGATCCTGCCGCTCGACCCCGACGACGTCGCGGCCCGGGCCGGGGCGGGCACCCTGACCGACCTGCCGGGCATCGGCCCCAGCACCGGCGCGGTGATCGCCGAGGCCGTGCGCGGCGAGCTCCCCGAGCGCCTGGCCAGGCTGGAGAAGCAGTACGCCGGTGCGCTCACCCCCGGTGGACGTGAGGTCCGGGCCGCACTGCGCGGCGACTGCCACTCCCACTCGGACTGGTCCGACGGCGGCTCGCCCATCGAGGAGATGGCGATGACGGCGATGGAGCTGGGGCACGACTACCTGGTGCTCACCGACCACTCACCGCGGTTGCGGGTGGCCAACGGGCTGAGCGTCGAACGGCTGACCCGCCAGCTCGGCGTCGTGGAGGCCGTCAACGACCACCTGGGCGAGGAGTTCACCCTGCTCGCGGGGATCGAGGTCGACATCCTCGACGAGGGTGCGCTCGACCAGACCGACGAGATGCTGGCCCGCCTCGACGTCCGCGTGGCCAGCGTCCACTCCAAGCTGCGCATGGACGCGGGCCCGATGACCCGGCGGATGCTCGCCGCCGTCGCCAACCCCTTCACCAACGTGCTCGGCCACTGCACCGGCCGACGGGTCGAGGGCAACCGCGGAACCCGCCCGCAGAGCGAGTTCGACGCCCGAGCGGTCTTCGAGGCCTGCGTCGAGCACGACGTGGCCGTCGAGATCAACAGCCGACCGGAGCGTCGTGACCCGCCCACCCGGCTGCTCGAGCTGGCGCGCGACACCGGCTGCCTGTTCAGCATCGACTCCGACGCGCACGCGCCCGGTCAGCTCGACATGCTGGACTACGGCTGCGAGCGGGCCGAGGAGGCAGGGATCGACCCGGACCGCATCGTCAACACCTGGGAGCGGGACCGTCTCCTGGCCTGGGCGAACCCCGCCGGCGGCTAGCGTGGAGGACGTGAGCACCCCCGAGGTCGAGGTACGCCGGTCCAAGCGGCGACGTCGTACGGTCTCGGCGTACCGGGAGGGCGACCGCATCGTCGTGCTCATCCCGGCCGCCATGAGCAAGCGCGACGAGGCGAAGTGGGTCGCCGACATGGTGGCTCGCCTGGAGCGCAAGGAGCAGCGCACGCGTCCCTCCGACGAGCAGCTGCTCGCCCGGGCGGTCATCCTCAACGACACCTACTTCGGCGGGCTGGCCACGCCCTCGAGCGTGCGCTGGGTGACCAACCAGCAGCAGCGATGGGGTTCCTGCAGTCCCGGCGACCGGTCCATCCGGCTCTCCGAGCGGCTCCAGGGGATGCCGTCGTGGGTGGTCGACTACGTGCTCGTGCACGAGCTGGCGCATCTGCTCGAGCACGGGCACGACGCAAAGTTCTGGGCCTGGGTCGACCGCTACCCCCGCGCCGAGCGGGCCCGCGGCTACCTGCTGGGCTGGTCGGCCGCGGCCAAGGTCGATCCGCCGTCCAGCGAGTCCGAGGACGACGCCGACGGCGAGATCGACTGAGTCGGCGTCAGCGGCCGAGACGCGTGACGCCCTGCCCGACGAGCCGGCGCATGTCGTCGTGCACGTCGGGCAGGCCGTCCACCGGCCACCAGCGCACGTCGAGCGATTCCTCGCTCACCCGGTGGGCACCGTCGCGGACGGCCGTGGCGAGGAACCGGACGTCGAGGTGGTGCACGGTCGTGCCGGGGGAGCAGAACTCCACGGCGTGCTCGTCGAGGTTGAGCGGCTCGGGGTCGAAGTCGAGGGCGGGGAGGCCGGACTCCTCGCGGGCCTCGCGCAGCGCGACTGCGGCCAGGGTGGCGTCGCCCGGCTCGCAGTGACCCCCGAAGGCGAACCAGCTGTCGGCCTTGCGGTGGTGGTTGAGCAGCACCGCGTCGGCCTCGGGCGTGAGCACGAGGGTGCCTGCGGTGAGGTGGTCGGGAAGGCAGGCGCGAGCCATGCCGTCCGGGCGGGCGTCCAGGTGGGCGACGAAGCGGTCGCGCAGCTGTGCGTCACGCGCGGTCGGGGGAGTCCACCCGGCCAGCACGGCCCGGGCGTCGGAGTGGAGGGTCACTCGGTCGGACGGTCGGGTCCTGCGTCCCCGTCGGCCGACGGGCCGTCGAGCAGGTCACGCAGGCCGGCCTCGAAGTCGTCGTCGGTCAGCGACTCCGGAGCCAGTGCGCTCTCGCGGAAGCCCAGCGGGTCGTCGAGGTCGGCACCGGTGGGCAGCAGGTCGGGGTGCATCCAGACGCCGTCGCGGCCCTCGGTGCCCTGACGGGTGCGCAGCGAGCCCCACAGGGTGGAGGCGTCACGCAGCCGGCGCGGACGCAGCTCGAGGCCGACCAGGGTGGCGAAGGTCTGCTCGGCCGGCCCGCCGGCGGCGCGGCGGCGGCGTACGGCCTCCTGCAGCTTGGTGGCCGACGGCATCCGCTCGTGGGTGGCCTGGCCGACCACCTCGTCGACCCAGCCCTCGACGAGGGCGAGGGTGATCTCGAGGCGCTCCAGCGCCTCCTGCTGGGCGGGCGACTTGGACAGGTCGAAGAGCCCGCCCTCCATCGCCTCCTGCATGGCGGCGGGATTCATCGGGTCGATGCCGCGCAGCTTCTCCTCCATGCCGGAGGTGTTGATCTCGATGCCACTGCCGTAGTCGGCCACAGCCCCGATGAGGTGCTCGCGCAGCCACGGCACGTGGGCGAAGAGCCGCTGGTGGGCGGCCTCGCGCAGGGCCAGGTAGAGCATCACGTCGTCGGCGCTCACGTCGAGCTCCGCGGCGAAGGCCGCGACGTTGAGGGGGAGCAGGGCGGCCTTGCCGGCCGGGCCCAGGGGCAGTCCGATGTCGGAGGCGCCGAGGACGTCGCCGGAGAGCTCGCCGACCCCCTGGCCGACCTGCGTGGCGACCATCGCGCCGGTGGCCTTGCCCAGCATGCCGAGCAACGGGCCGGCCATCGCGCGGGCCTCCTCGGGCAGGGCGTTGCCGAGCGCCGTGACGGTCGAGCCGGCGACCGGCTCGACGAGGCGCTGCCAGACGTCGAGGGTCTCCACGATCCACTCGGCACGGCTCCACGCGGCGGTCGAGGTGACGCCGGAGGAGAAGTCGGTGGTCTCGTCGAGCCAGTGGTCCGCGAGGCGGACCGCGTCGGCGACCGCGTCGCGCTGGGCTTGGCTGGGAGTGGGGTCCGGTGACTGGGCAGCGACCTTGCGCGCGATGTCGGCGACCACGGCCCAGTTGATGGGACCGTCGTGGGGCTGCATCAGCGACTGCACCTGCGCCATCAGGGCGGACAGGTCGGGCATGCCGCCACCGCCCGCGCCGCCCGCCAGGCCGCCGAAGAGGGCCTCGAAGGGCGTGCCCTTGAAGGGGTTCTGCTCGTCGGGTCCGTCGCCAGGGTTGCTGCTCATGTCCTCCACGGTACTCACCGACGCCACACCCGACGGCCCCGCCGGACCTCGACGCCGTCCCTACACTCACTCCATGGACGCCAGCCCCGCTGACCCGATGGATGTCGGCCCCGTCGTACGACTCGTCGACATCCGCGAGGTGCCCCTCGACGTCGCCGAGGTCGTGGACGCCCTCGACGACCACGCCGCGGGCGGGCTCACGCTCTTCGTCGGCAAGGTGCGCGACCACGACGGGCCGGCGCAGCCGTCGGGGGAGGGCCCGGTTCCCGACAAGCCGGTCACCAGCCTCGACTACAGCGCGCATCCCACTGCCCTGGCGAGGCTGCGAGAGGTGTGCGAGCGGATCGCGGAGCAGTACGACGTCCACGGGGTCGCGGCCGTGCACCGGGTGGGGCACCTCGAGCTCGGGGACGTCGCTGTCGTCGTGGCGACCACGGCCAGCCACCGGGGTGAGGCCTTCACCGCCTCCAAGGCCCTCATCGACACCCTCAAGTCCGAGGTGCCGATCTGGAAGCACCAGCGTTTCGCGGACGGCGATGAGGAGTGGGTCGGCCTACCCTGAGCCGGTGGAGATCCTGTGGTGGCTGGTGCCCCCGGTCGTGGTGGCCGTCGGCGCGATGGCGTGGGTGGGCTGGCTGGGCCGTGAGGGCCGAGGCGAGGTCGACCGTGACCAGCAGATCGAGCGGCTCACACGCGCGATGGAGCGGGACCTGCCGACCGCCCGCCAGCCCCGTCCGGTCCGCACCCAGGACCGCAGCACGGGCATCGCCGTACGCCCCACGCGCGACCAGGGAGCAGGGACCGATCGTCGACGGGCCTCGTGACCGCATCCTGCGGGGCGGTCACCGCACGGTGGCTTTTCCCTGTTTGAGAGGGTGACGGCATGAGTCAGCGGACGAAGGGGGCCCTTCTCGCCCTGCCGCTGTTGCTCGCCCTGATGGTGCTGGTGGCGGTCCAGCCCCTGCCGTACGTCACGTACAGCCCCGGACCGACCGTCGACATCTTGTCCACGCGCGACGGTGAGGAGACCGTGCAGGTCTCCGGTCACAAGACCTACCGCGACGACGGCGAGCTCCGGCTCACCACGATCTACGTCGACCAGCCGCAGGAGAAGGTGACCCTCGAGCGCCTGGTCGCGGCCTGGCTGGACCCGACCGAGGCCGTCTACCCGCGCTCGTCGGTCTACGCCCCGGACGAGACCGACGAGACCAACGACACCGAGTCGGCCGTCCAGATGGTCTCGTCGCAGGACGCCGCGGTGGCCACCGCCCTGACCGAGCTGGGGTACGACGTGGCGCCGGTCGTCGAGGTGCTCAACGTGCAGGACGGCTACCCGGCGGCCGACAGGCTCCAGGTCCGCGACGTCCTCCAGGAGATCGGCGGGCGCGCGATCAAGACCCCGCAGGACGTCATCGACGCCGTCGACGCCGCACCGGTGGGCCGGCCGCTGGCGTTCACCGTCCTGCGCAAGGGCAAGCAGGTGGACGTGGACGTCACGCCCAAGGAGTTCGACGGTGACAAGCGCATCGGGATCACCCCCGGCCTGGGCTACTCCTTCCCCTTCGACGTCAGCGTCGACATCGGCGACGGCATCGGCGGCCCCAGTGCCGGCCTGATGTTCTCGCTGGCGATCTACGACACCCTCACCCCGGGCTCGCTCACCGGCGGCGAGGTCGTCGCCGGCACCGGCACCATCGACGGCAAGGGCCGCACCGGCCCCATCGGTGGCATCCAGCAGAAGATCGCCGGCGCCGAGGCGGCCGGTGCCCGCCTGTTCATGGTGCCGGTGGGCAACTGCCCCGACACCACGGACATCGACTCCGGCGACATGCGCCTGGTGCGCGCCGACACGATGCACGGCGCCGTCGAGGCGATCAAGACCTGGGTCGACGACCCCGACGCCCCACTCCCGACCTGCGAGGAGCAGTCATGACCGAGATCTCGATCCCGCAGGATCCTGCACTGGCCGCGGCCGTGCTGGAGATCGAGAACCACATCGCCGAGGCGGGCTGGGACCAGCCGGCCCGCCTCTACGCCCTGGTCGAGACGTCACGCATCGTCGCGCAGGAACCCGACCTGGCCGCCGCGATGGGCCTGGACACCGCCTCCGCCGACGGCTCGTTCACCCCCGTGGAGCAGGACGCGCTGCCGCCCGAGCAGGCCCTCGAGGTCACCCTGGAGTCGATCGTCTGGCCCGGCGACGTCGCCGGCTGTGCGGCGGTGGTGGAGCGGCTGGTGCTGCCTCCCGAGGTCGACCCCGAGATCCCCGCGGACCCCGCCGACGCCGAGCGCTTCGCGCGCGAGCACCCCCTGCGCCAGGAGGTGCGGATCGTGGCGGGCGCCACCCGCGCCGGCGCCACCTACTGCGCGCTGCGCCTGCGCGCCCACGACGACGACCAGTCGGTGGTCGACGGGACCGAGCTCGTGCCCGGCCTCCTCGACCTCCTCCGCAGCACCCTCGAGGGAGACACCCAGTGAGCGGCACGTTCGACCAGCCGGACAAGAGCGAGCAGCAGGAGCCGCCGCAACGCAGCAGCCGGTCCCGCGCCCTGGTCATCACCGCGGCCGTGCTCGTCGTGGCCTTCATCGCCCTGACCGGCTTCTCGTCCTTCTGGACCGAAAGGCTGTGGTTCGGCTCGGTCGGCTACTCCGAGGTGTTCAGCACCCTGCTGTGGACCCGGGTGGGCCTCTTCCTGGTCTTCGGGGGGCTGATGGCGGCCGTGGTGGCCCTCAACATCTACCTCGCCTACCGCTTCCGGCCGTTCTTCCTCAACGCCGCGGCCGCCGACCTCAACCTCGAGCGCTACCGCGACGCCATCACCCCGATCATGGGCTGGCTGCTGGCGGGCATCTCGCTGCTGATGGGCGCCTTCGCCGGCGCCTCGGCCACCGGCCAGTGGCGCTCCTACTCCCTGTGGCAGCACGGCCAGTCCTTCGGCACCAAGGACCCGTACTTCGGCAAGGACGCCGGCTTCTACGTCTTCAGCCTCCCGTGGTGGCACTACGTCACGGACTTCGCGATGGCACTGGCCATCATCGGCCTGATGGCCGCCGCGATCACCCACTACCTGTACGGCGGCATCCGGCTCTCGGCCAGCAGCGAGCGGGTCTCGGGTGCGGCGCAGGTGCACCTCTCGGTCCTGCTCGGGGTCTTCGTGCTGGCCAAGGCGGCCGACTACTGGCTCGACCGCTTCGACCTGGTGACCGGGTCAGGCTCGCTGTTCACCGGCATGGGCTACACCGACGACAACGCGGTGCTGCCGGCCAAGGAGATCCTCACCGGCATCGCCCTGATCTGTGCCGTGCTCTTCTTCCTCAACATCTGGCGACGGACGTGGCTGCTCCCGTCGCTGGGCATCGCCCTCTTCGCGCTCTCGGCCATCCTGTTGGGCCTCATCGTCCCCGGGGTCGTCCAGCAGTTCCAGGTCCAGCCCAACGTGCCCGACAAGGAGGGCACGTACATCTCGGCCAACATCGACGCCACGAGGCAGGCCTACGACCTCGAGGACATCGAGGTGCAGTCCTACTCGAGCGAGCCCAACACCACGGACGGCGACCTGGCGACCCTGGACGCCGCGACGTCGTCGGTGCCGCTCGTCGACCCCAAGGTCGTCAGCCAGACCTTCGAGCAGCAGCAGCAGGTGCGCGCCTACTACTCGGTGCCCGACGTGCTCGACGTCGACCGCTACCAGATCGAGGGCAAGGACCGCGCCGTGGTCCTCGGGGTGCGCGAGCTCGACCAGGCCGGCATCGCCGACGGGGACAAGACCTGGTCCAACCTCCACACCGTCTACACCCACGGCAACGGCGTCATCGCCGCCTTCGGCAACCAGCGCCCGGCCGACGACCAGCGCCAGTCGACCTCCGTGCAGTGGGCCGAGGGCCAGGAGAGCGACGAGAGCTCGCTGACGAACCTCTACCCGGACGGCTACGAGTCGCGGGTCTACTACGGCGAGAAGTCCCCGACGTACTCCATCGTGGGCGCCCAGTCGAGCGGCACCGACCTCGAGCTCGACCTGCCCAAGGGGGAGCGCGGCGACGAGAACCAGACCACGACGTACGACGGCGAGGGTGGGGTGCCGATCGGCAACCTCTTCGACAAGGTGCTGTACGCCGTGAAGTTCGGCGAGCCGAACCTCGTGCTCTCCGACCGTGTCCACGAGAGCAGCAAGATCCTCTACGACCGGCACCCGCGCACCATGGTGGAGAAGGTCGCGCCGTGGCTGACCGTCGACTCCGACCCCTACCCGGTGGTCGTGGACGGTCGGATCAAGTGGGTGCTCGACGGCTACACCGTCACCGACCGCTACCCGCTCTCGCAGCGGGAGTCGCTCGAGACGATGACCGACGACTCGCTGGCCCAGGACCTGGGCTTCCAGACCCTGCCGACCGACGAGATCAACTACATGCGCAACTCGGTCAAGGCGACCGTGGACGCCTACGACGGCACGGTGACGCTCTACGAGTGGGAGCCGGACCCGATCTCCGAGGCATGGGGCGAGGTCTTCCCCGGCATCCTCAAGCCGCGCGACGAGATCCCCGACGAGCTCCTCGAGCACCTGCGCTACCCCGACGACCTGTTCAAGGTGCAGCGCTACCAGTTCGCCAAGTACCACGAGACGGACGCCAAGCTGTGGCTCGATGCCTCAACCCGCTGGGAGGTCCCGCGCGACCCCGAGGCCGAGACGCGTCTCCAGCCGCCGTTCCGCCTGTTCGTCGACGACACCTGGGCTCTCACCAGCGTCTACGTGCCGCGCGGGCGCGCCAACCTCGTGTCCTTCGTGTCGGTCAATAGCGACGCCACCGACCAGGACAACTACGGAAGGATCTCGGTCCTCGAGCTCCCCAACGAGCGCACCGACGGGCCGGGGCAGATCGCCAACGAGCTCAGCTCCGACGAGGCCGTCCGCGAGGAGCTGCTGAGCTTCACCCAGGGTGGCGTCACGCCCGTGCCCGGCAACCTGCTCACGCTGCCGGTCGGCGACGGACTGATGTACGTCCAGCCGTTGTACGCCAAGCGGTCGGGCACCGAGTCCTCGTTCCCGATCCTGCGGTTCGTAACGGTGTCCTACGGCGACGAGATCGGGATCGGTACGACGTTGCGCGAGGCGATCGCGGACGTCCTCGGGGTCTCGCCCACCGCACCGCCCACCGGGACGCCGACCGGGCAGCCGCAGGGCGGCAACGGCGGCAACGGAGGTAACGGAGGCAACAACGGCACCGGGGGCACGGGGGGCAATCCCGGCGGCTCAGGAGGCTCCGGATCGGTCAACGACCAGATCCGCTCGTTGCTCGCCGAGGCGGAGGCCAAGTTCCAGGCCGCCGACAAGGCCCAGTCGAACGGCGACACCGTGGGCTGGGCACGGTTGATGGACCAGGGCCGTGCGCTGATCAACGAGGCCTTCGCGCTGGCGGACGCGAGGGACAGCTGACCCGATTTGGGTTCGCCGGGATCCATCGCGTAAGGTTCTGTTCACCGACGCGGGGTGGAGCAGCTCGGTAGCTCGCTGGGCTCATAACCCAGAGGTCGCAGGTTCAAATCCTGCCCCCGCTACAAATCGGAAGAGGCCCTCACAGTCACTGTGAGGGCCTCTTCTGTTGCGCAACCATCTCCGCCCGGGTGCTCACGGCCAGGCACGCTCGCCGTGCGGGCAGGGTCGGTTCGCTGCAGGTCGCACCTCGTCAGCGAGCGGATGGTCCCGATGGTGGGGACAACCCCACCACACGCTCGGGGGTGCTCACCGAGCTGAGACACCAGCGGGCTCCAGTGCTCTGCAGGTGCCGCTCCTCGACGATCGAGACATGACCATCTCACTCGTTCGCACGCGCGATGGTGCTCGCCCAGCGGCGGCAGATCACGGTGTCCTCGTCCGCCTGGTTCGGGGCTGCGCGCTCGTCGCGCAACGTCATCCGAAGAAGATCATCGCCGCGTGGCTGCTGTTCGTGGTGGCCTGCCTGGCCTCCGGTGCCCTGGTCGGCACCCAGAACCTGACCGAAGTGCAGTCGGGGGTCGGTGAGTCGGCCCAGGCCGACGCCCTCCTGCAGCGGGCAGGGCTTCGCGACCCCGCCTCGGAGAGCATCCTGATCACCGCACCGTCAGCGACGAAGGCGAGGGCCGCGGCCGCGGACCTGACCACGCTGGCGGCCGCGCTGCCCGGTGTCGCGTCGGTGACCGGCCCCGCGCAGTCCAAGGACCTGGTCGCCGACGGTGGCCGAACACTCCTCGTGCAGGTCCAGCTGAGCGGGAATCCCGACGATGCCGCCGACCATGTCGAACCACTGCTCGACCTCACCACGCAGGTCTCTGCCGACCACCCGGGCACCGAGCTGCGAGAGGTCGGTGACGGGACCGAGACGAAGGCGATCAACGACCTCATCGGGACGGGCCTTCACCGCGCCGAGCTGATCTCCTTGCCCATCACCTTGCTCATCCTGGTGCTCGCCTTCGGTGCGCTCGTGGCCGCCAGCGTGCCGCTGGTGCTGGGCATCACCTCTGTCGTGGCGGCCATCGGTGCGCTGGGCCCGGTCTCGCACGTCGCACCCAACAGCGAGTCGACCTCGGCCGTCGTCGTCCTCATCGGTCTCGCCGTCGGTGTCGACTACTCCCTGTTCTACGTGCGCCGCGAGCGTGAGGAGAGCCGACGGGGACGTGGTCCGGCACGAGTTGCCGGTCGGGCGATGCCCGAGTCCGCGTTGATCGCCTCGGCCGCTGCCGTGGGCCGGGCGATCCTCATCTCGGGCCTCACCGTGATGATCTCACTGGCCGGCCTGCTGATCGCCGGCGCCGGCGACCTCGTCTCGATCGGCCTGGGCACCATCACGGTCGTCGCGATCGCGGTGCTCGGTTCGCTCACGGTGCTGCCGGCGATGCTCGCCCTCCTCGGTGACCGTGTCGACCGCGGCCGCATCCCCGGCTACCGCCGCCGTGCCACGGCTCGCGCCCGCCGCGAGGAGCGTGCTGCAGGACGGTCGGTCGGCGTATGGGCGCGGCTGGCGCGTGTGGTGACGAACCGTCCACTCGCCTTCGTGGTGGCTGCGGTCGCCGTACTCGGCGCCCTGACCATCCCGATGGTCTCGATGCACACCGGTGACCTACAGGTCGCCGACCTTCCCCAGGACCTGCCGGTGGTCCGGGCACTGAACGGCATCGAGAAGTCCTTCCCGGGCGCCCCCTCCGACACCCAGCTGGTCGTCACCGGACACGACCTCGACACCCAGGAGGCACAGGCAGACCTCGCCGCAGTCGGACAGCAGGCGACCCACGTCACCGGCGGACAGGGGCCGGTCGCCATCACGGTGTCCTCGAACGGCGACGTCGCCCGCGTCAACGTGCCCATGCCGGACCAGGGCCTGGACGAGGCGAGCAACACCATCCAGCAGCTCCGGGACGACGTCGCACCCACCGCGACCGACATCCACGGCGTCAGCTCGCCCGCGCTGGTCACGGGCAGCGCCGCCTCGACGATGGACTACTCCCACCGCATGAGCGTGGCCACCCCGCGGGTCATCGGGTTCGTGCTGCTTCTCGGGTTCCTGCTGTTGCTGCTGACGTTCCGATCACCGCTGCTGGCGGTTGCTGTGATGGGCCTCAACCTGCTCTCGATCGGTGCGGCCTACGGTGTCCTGACCTCGGTCTTCCAGCACAGCTGGGCCGAGACCCTGCTCGGCTTCCACTCCTCGGGGTACATCATCAACTGGCTGCCGCTGTTCATGTTCGTGGTGCTGTTCGGCCTCTCGATGGACTACACGGTGCTGGTGCTCGAGCGCATCCGGGAAGCACGGCTCGAGGGACGAAGTCCCCGCGCCGCCGCCGCGGAGGGCGTCGGTGCCACCGCAGGAACCATCACCAGCGCTGCCGTCGTCATGGTCGCCGTGTTCTCCATCTTCGCGACTCTCGACGTGATCATGTTCAAGCAGCTGGGCGTCGGCCTCGCAGCGGCGGTGCTGATCGACGCGACACTGGTGCGAGGCGTGGCCCTGCCGGCCGTCGTCGCCCTCCTGGGTGAGCGCGGCTGGAAGATGCCCGGCTGGAAGAATGCCGCTGTCGAAGCTCGTGGAGGGGAGGACACCGCATGAGGAGGTCCACCCCGCGCGGGGGCGAGGCGGCCAGGCCCATCGCCTCGCACCTGGCATTCCTGACCGCACTCAGTGCCATCATCGTGGTGACCTGCACGGCCAGCTGGGCTGTCGCCGGGGGCGGCTACTTCTGGCCGAGCTGGGTGATCCTCGGGTGCGCGGCGGTCCTGCTTCCTCTCCTGTGGCTACAGCACCTGCGCGGCAGGGCCAACACGCCGCGTTCTCGAGTGCGAGGGCACCTCGAGGTCAGCGTCACCCTGGCTGCAGCTCTCGTGCTGGTGTGGGCCATGAGCGGCGCCCGAGGCCCATGGGTTCTCTGGTCAGTCATCGGACTGGGCGTGGTGCTGGGGGTGCATGCCCTCATCGACCTGCGCGACGAGCTGCCGTCGTTCGGGACCCGCAAGCTGCAGGCGCGCGTCGACACGCTCAGCCGTACGCGACGTCAGGCCGTCGACGCGCAGGCCGCGGAGCTGCGCCGCATCGAACGCGACCTCCACGACGGTGCGCAAGCCAGGCTCGTCGTGCTGACCATGCAGCTCGGCCGGGCCGAGGCCGCGGTCGCTCACGAACCCAAGGCGGCCGCGCTCGTACGCGCTGCCCGGGAGGAAGCCAACCTGGCCATCCGCGAGCTGCGAGACCTCACCCGGGGCATCGCACCGCCAGTGCTTGCCGACCGGGGCCTGGTCGCGGCTGTTCAGTCCCTGACCCAGCGCGATCGCGCCACCCTCGAGGTGGTCGGAGCCGACGACGGCCGCCGGCCGCCGCCCACGGCCGAGGGCGCCGCCTACTTCGTCGTCGCCGAGGCGCTCACGAACGCCACCAAGCACGCCTCCGGCGCGGCCGTGCACGTGCGCATCGCGTTCACCCCCGATGCCGTCACCGTCGACGTCACCGATGACGGCCAAGGCAACGTCGACCAGGCAGGCACCGGTGTGCAAGGGTTGCGTGCGCGTGTCGAAGCGCTCGACGGCACGTTCGTCCTCACCTCGCCAAGAGGTGGGCCAACCCACGTGCATGCGGAGGTGCCGTGCGCGTAGTGATCGCTGAAGACCACGCACTGCTCCGCGAGGGACTCGTCGCCCTGCTCAACGATGTCGACATCGACGTCGTCGCGACGACAGACACCGGGCCCGGTCTGCTCAGCATCGTCGCCGAGCACAACCCCGACCTGGCGATCATCGACGTCCGGTTACCTCCCGCCTTCGCCGACGAGGGCATCCGGGCGGCGATCGAGGCGAGAGCCAAGCACCCGGCACTGGCCACACTCATCCTGTCGCAGTACGTCGAACCCGTGTACACCGCCGAACTTCTCGACTCGCCCGGCGCCGGTCTCGGGTACCTCCTCAAGGAGCGAGTCAGCGACATCGCCGATTTCGTCGATGCGCTGCACCGCGTGGCGGCCGGCGGCACCGCCTTGGACCGAGAGGTCGTCTCCGAGCTCGTCCGCACCCGATCCGCCGCCGGCAACAAGCTCGATCCGCTCACACCGCGCGAACGCGAGACCCTGGAGCTGATGGCCGAAGGTCGCACCAACGCCGGCATAGCCAGGGAAATGGTCGTCACGCTCGGCGCAGTCGAGAAGCACATCTCCAACATCTTCGCCAAGCTCAATCTCCCTGACACGGACGACGACCACCGCCGCGTCCTAGCGGTGCTCACCTTTCTCCGCGCCGAGACCTGAGGCGGGGTCGACCCGGGTCGCTGCGGGGGGCACTTCGCGCACGCAGTCTGGGACCTATGGCCCGTGCCGCCGTACCCCGTGGGGCCCTACCGTGGACCAGGCCGAGTCTCTCGCAGGAGGTCCCCCATGAGTGGTTTCGGAATCGACCTCGGAACCGCCAACACGGTGGTGTGCCACCAGGGCCACGGTGTGGTGCTCGACGAACCCTCGGTCATGGTGGTGCGCACCTCGGAGGCGAGCTCGCGTCGAGTGCGACCGCTGCTGGTCGGTCGGGAGGCCCGCGACCTGCTGGGCCGCTGCCCGGTCGGGCTCGCGGCGGTGCGGCCGCTGCACGACGGCGTGATCGTGGACCTCGAGGCCGCGCGCGCCTTCATGGTCGCGCTGCTCGGCCGGCTTCCGGTGCCTGCGTGGCAGCGGTTCCGTGCGCGGGCGGTGATCGGGGTGCCGGCCGGCGCCACGGCACTGGAGCGCCGAGCGCTGCTCGAGGTGGCTGACGAGGCCGGGATCCACCGGCCGGAGCTCATCCCCGAGCCGATCGCCGGGGCGATCGGGTGCGGCCTGGACCCCCTGGCCCCGCGGGCGCACATGGTCCTCGACATCGGTGGTGGCACCTCGGAGATCACCGCCTTCTGCTACGGCGGGGTGCTGTCCCACCGCTCGTCCCGCATCGCGGGCGACGAGATGACCATGACGCTCTACCGCTACCTGCGCAACGAGCACCAGCTGCTCGTCGGCGAGCTGACCGCGGAGGCCCTGAAGTGCGGGGTGGACGTCGAGGAGGGCCTCTCCTCGGTGGTCCAGGGCATCGATCTGGCCACCGGACGGCCACGACTGAAGACCCTGGAGGCCGCAGAGGTGCTCGACGCCCTGCGGCCCACGGCGGAATCGATCATCGCCGCACTGGCCGGCGCGCTCGACGACCTGCCACCCCAGGCAGCCGACGACATCCTCACCGACGGCATCTCGGTCTTCGGCGGCTCGAGCCTGCTGCGCGGCTTCGACAAGCTCGTCGAGTCGGCGTTCGCCTTCCCCGTCCGGATGGCCGAGCGGCCCCTGACGTGCGTCGCGGAGGGCGCGGCGCGCTGCCTGGGCAACCCGGACCTGGTCCGCGCCTACGAGGGCACCTTCCTCGAAGCGATCTGAGGCGGTCGGGGACCGCGACTCATCTGCGCCGTCCAACCGCGGGCCCCGCCCGCAGGATCTCCTCCTCGTGCGCGAAGAAGTACGCCATCGTCGGCAGCACGACGGCCCCGGACGTGCTGACCCCGTGTCCGCCGCCGCGGACGAACGACGTGGCCACCATGCGCGGACGAGCGAGCGGGGCGGCCGCGGTGAACCAGGAGTCCGGTGCGCCGTTGGGGGCCGACGGATCCTCCGCGGACCCCGTCTTGGCGCCGGACGTGACCGGCAGTGCGGTCAGGATGCTGGCCGTGCCCGAGGTCGCGGCCAGCGCCATCCCTGCGCGGACCGGGCCGAGCTTGTGGGCGTAGGGCAGCCGGTGCGGCCGGGGCCACGGCAGCCTGGACCGGTGCGGGCCGTCGCCGTACGCGAGACCGAGGTGTGGAGTGACCATCGCGCCGGTCGCCACCCCGGCCGTCCAGAGCGCGTCCTGCAGGGGCGTCACAGTCAGGTAGCCCTGGCCGATGCCGAGGATCACCGTCGACCCGTCGAACCACGTCCCACCGTCACGGGCGACCGACGCCGGCGTGCCGAGGTAGCCGTCGCTCTCCGCGGGCAGGTCGATGCCGGTCGATCGACCGACCCCCAGGCTCCGCGCCGCGCTGATGATCGGCCCGGGGCCCATCGCCCACGCGAGCTGGTAGAAGTACACGTTGTTGGACCACGAGATCGCCTCGGGCAGGTTCTGCGCAGGCAGGGACATCCAGTTGCCGAAGGTGGTGTCGCCCAGCGTCCACGCACCGCCGCCGGGCAGCACCTGGTCCGGCGGCACCGAACCGTCCCGCATGCTCGCGGTCGCGACGACGAGCTTGAACGTCGAACCGGGGGGCGCCGCCACCTGTGTCACGTGCTCGAGCATGGGGCTCCCCGGGCTGCGGGCGAGTCGTGCGAGCGCCCGGTTGTCGACGGGCGGGCCGAACACGCGGTTGTCGTACGACGGACGGCTGGCCATGGCGAGGACCTCGCCGTTCCTCGGGTCCATGACGACCGCGCCGCCGACGTCCCCGCGCGGCTCGCCCGGGCGGTCGCGCAGCACTGCGTCGAGGTCGCCGGTGAGCTGGCGCTGCAGGCCCAGGTCGAGGGTCACCCGCAGGGTGGTCCCACGCCGGGGCGCCGTGTAGGGCCCCATCGCCATCGGCGTGCCGGCCGGCGTCACGTAGACGCACTGGCGGCCGTCGGTGCCTCGCAGGATCGGGTCGTAGACCTGCTCGAGCCCGGCGCGTCCCACGAGTGCTCCCAGGGGCAGGTCGGGCCAGCGCTCCATCTCCACGGGCGTCGCCACGCCCGTCCACCCCAGCACGGGCCCGAGCACGTCACCGTCCGGGTAGCGCCGGCGGGTCTCGGGGACGACGAAGACCCCGGGCAGCCGGGCCGCACGGACCCGCCGGCCGGCCGCCGGCGGAAGGGAGGCGACGGTGAGGTCGCGGCTCGCCCGTTGCYGGCGCAGCATCCGACGCAGGCCGCTCTCCGGCCGCGCCGTGAGCGCGGCGAGGGCGGGCACGTCGCCCGTCTCCACGAGCGCCGGCACGACGGCGACCCTGTCCTGGCGGGCGTCGAGGGCGAGGGGGGTCCCGTGCCGGTCCCTGATGTCGCCACGCGGCGCAGGCACGCGGGTGCAGCGCAGCATCTGGTTGAGCGCGTCCTCGCGCAGCTGGGACCCCTCGGCAGTCTGCAGCTGCCAGGCGAAGCCGACCATGCCGACCAGGAGGCCGGTGGCCGCGACCGCGGCGGTGCGCAGCAGCCTGGGGCGTACGGCGTCCAGGCCGAGGCGACCCCAGAGTCGATGGGTCGCCCCGTCGGCGCCGAGCGCCAGCACCAGTCCGAGCGTGGCGATGTGCACGGCGGCCGCCGTACCTCCGTAGCTGAGGAGCGGGAACGGCACCCCGGCGGTGGGGACCAAGCCGAGGTTGCCCGCGACCGAGACCACGACCTCGAGGCTCACCAGTGCTGCGAAACCGGCCGCGGCCAGCGCCGCGGGGCGACTCATGGCCCGCCGGCTGGCGCGCACGGCCCGCCACACGAGGACGGCCGCGGCGACGACGGCCAGGGAGCCGCCGAGGATCCCGAACTGCTCGACGACGCTGGCGAAGGCGAGATCGGTGTGCCGGTCGGGCAGGTAGAGCCCCACCAGCCGGTGCAGCGGGTGCTCGGCACCGCCGGTCAGGCCGCCCCAGGCCACGGCGATGTGCATCTGCTGGATCGCCCAGCCGGGGCCGTCCACGTCGGTCGAGCCGCTCAGGAAGGCGTTGAGCCGCTCCTGCTGGTAGGGGTGCAGCAGGTGCACGGCCAACGGCAGCGCGAGCGCGGCGGCGACGAGGAACGGGACGAGCAGCCGTAGCGGGATGCGGCCGAGGACCAGCATGGTGCCGGTGACGGCGCACAGGACCGCGGCCGTCGACAGGTCCGGCTGGACGAGGACGAGGCCGATCGGCAGGGCGGCGACGAGGAGTGCCGTCGCCAGGCGCCGCGGCCACCGCCGGTCGCTGCCGAGCACCTGGGCCAGCACGAGGAGCAGGCCGAGCTTGGCCAGCTCGGACGGCTGCATGGTGAACGAGCCGAGCGCGATCCACCGCTGGGCCCCCCTGACCGTCAGACCGCCCGCGTCCACCGCGACCAGGAGCGCCACGCTTAGGGCGTAGCACCCCCACCCGAGCCAGCGCAGTCCCCGGGTCTGCCACCGCAGCAGGACCGCGAACAGCACCACTCCGCCGACCACGACGACGAGCTGGTGCCGGACCGCCGACCGGTCTCCCAGTGCAGCGAGGTTGGCCAGGCCCAGGCCGGCCAGGACGGCCACCGCACCGATGGCGATGGGATCGAGGAGCGACACGACCGGGATGAGGGCCGGCCGGCCGGGCTCCGGGCGGGACCGCCGCCCCGCCCGCAGCCCTCGTTCGACGCTGAGCATGGCCGGATCAGCAGCCCAGCGACGACCCGGTGAGGGGCACCGGAGGGGACTGCGCCCGGGCCGGTGCGGTCGTCAGGGCCACCAGGGCGAGCGAGCGGCCCGGCGGGACGCGGACGGACGAGCTGGCGTAGACGGTGGTCCAGCCGGGCTGGGCGGTCATGGCGACCGGTGGGGACCAGGCGATGCCGCTGCGGCACAGCCGGGCCGCACCCACTCTCCAGACCACGGACTGCGTGCCCGCTGCGGGGCGCAGGTGCACCGTGACGGTCACGGGGCAGGGCGCCCCCGGCGTACAGCTGCCGACCTTCTGCACCTCGACACCGGTGACCTGGCCGGCCTGTCGGGCTGCCAGGGCCCCCACGCCCTGGCGCGGACGAGGCCTCGGCTTCTCGGCGGGCTTCCCCGAGGAGCCGGAGGGTGCGGTCGTGGTCGGGCTGTCGTCGCGGGCGGTCGTACCGGCATCTCCGGGGTCGGGATCGCGCAGCACGACGTACGCGCTGCCGACGAGCGCGGCAGCCAGGAACAGGAGGACGAGCGCCGTACGTCGGGTGCGTGCGCGTCGGCGGCCCACGAGCGAGCGGCCCCGGTGTGGGTGGCGCTGTGGCCGGGTCTCCAGCGCCGGACGTGGTGGCGGGGCACGGTGCGGATCGGGGCGGACTCCTTCGGGAACCTCTCGCGCGGTGATCGGGACGGAGACGCTGGGTGCGATGTGCGCGAACGCGCCGACCAGCGCCGCGAACTGCGCGGAGAGGCGCTGCCCAGCACCGGGACCCAGGACCTCCACCAGCGCGCCGTCGAGCTGACGTGCGCGAGCGCCCGGCTCGGGATGCGGGTCCGCAGCCACCTCCTCCAGCAGGCGCAGGAGCTCCACCTGCTCCGGACTGGGGTGCGCCGGGAGCCGACGCGCGTTCTGGCTCAGCTGCTCGAGGAGCTCCGTGGTCGCGGCGCCCTCGCCTGTGGCCGCACGACCCACGTCGACCTCGCCCGAGAGACCGAGGGCGACCGTCCAGCGGCAGCTGTCGGCGGGGTGCGTCCCATTTCCCGACAGCAGGATGCGGATGGCATCGAGCACCCGCACGGCCAGGAGCGAGGCCTGGGCGGGACTGAGCACGACGACGGCCAGGAGCTGGTCGAGCGGCACGCGTCTCACCGGCATCGCGGCCTGCGGGGGATCCGCTCCGGGTGACTGCTCTCGCGGGTCCTGGTCGGGCCCGGAGCCCGTGGTCCTCGGTGTCGCGGTGTCCTGAGCCATCCGATCCCCGTTCCTGCACCACCGATGGGGTGCCGTCCCCACGCGCGGTGAACGACCCGCGCGACCAGTCCCAGTGTGGGCTGGACGTTGGACCCTTTCCCAGAGTCCTTGGACCCGATTCCGCCGGGCCCTGCCCTCATCGGCCTGCTGGTCGCGATCGGCGTGCTCGTCGGTGCCGGCCGAGGTCACCCAGCCCTCTGGACAGGGTGGAGCCAGCCCTGCTCCAGTGGACTGAACCGCTCACACCCACCCAGCGACAGGTCGCGAGGAGAAGTCATGACGCTCGGCCCCTTTCTCATCGGCCCACCCGAGGATCGGACACGACCCTGGCGCGTCCTCACCGACGGCAGCGCGAGTGCCGGCATCGGGTTCGGCGACGCGCGCATCCCTCCGGGCACTCCCGGACCCGGACGACACGTCCACACCCACGAGGACGAGGGCATCTACGTCATCGCCGGCACCCTCACCGTCGAGGTCGGCGACCACCGCTACGAAGCCGGACCCGAGAGCCTCGTCTGGCTGCCCCGCGGCATCCCACACGTGTTCGCGAACCTCGGCCGGGAAGTGGTCCGCACCGTCGGCGTCTTCAACTCGCTGGGGCTGGCGGTGATGTTCGCCGAGCAGGCCTCCTACTTCGCCTCCCTGGTCGGCCCGCCCGACCCGGACGTCCTGCTCGACATCAGCGTGCGACACGGCGTACATCCTGTCGACGGGCCGCCTCTCCAGGCCTGACTCCCACCGGCGCGAGCCGGGCCCACCGACGAGTCGTTGCTCGTTCGTGCCACTGTGTCGCTGTGCTGCGAGAGTCCCGGTCCGACCTGGTGGGTGCCGCGCGTGCGCTCGTCGGATCGAACCGGCGAGCGCTGCTGGGCATCACCGGAGTGCCCGGGGCCGGCAAGACGACGCTGGCCGCGGGTCTGGTCGCTGCCCTGAACGCCGAGGAGCCCGGCTTTGCCGTCCACCTCCCCATGGACGGCTACCACCTGGCGGACGTGACCCTGGCCGCCCACGGCATGCTGGGCCGCAAGGGCGCGCCCGAGACGTTCGACGGGTGGGGCTACCTGATGATGCTTCGGCTGCTGGGCAGCGTGCCGGACCACCCCGTCTACGCGCCCCAGTTCGAGCGTGGTCTCGAACAACCGCTGGCGGGCGCCATCGAGGTGTTGCCGAGCACCCGACTGGTCGTCTCGGAGGGCAACTACCTGCTCGTCGACGCCGTGCCGTGGTCGCTGCTCCGGGCCGTGCTCGACGCCGTGTGGTTCTGCGAGGCCGATGAGACGCGTCGTACCCGGCACCTGGTGGAACGACACGTCGCCTTCGGCAAGTCACCCGAGGTAGCCGCGGCATGGGTCGACGACGTGGACCAACCGAACGCCCGGCTGGTCGCGTCGACGCGCGACCTTGCGGACCGGGTGATTGCGACCTTCTAGCCCGGAGGCGCTCGAGACCGAGACCGTGAGGGGGCATCAGCCTTCTTCGGCCCAGTCCCCGAGAACCCAGTCGCGGACGTCGGGCAGGTCCTGCAGGTTCTCGACGATGTACGTCGCGTGCTCGGCCAGCCTGGCCTCGCACCACGCCATGAGGTCACTGGCTCCGGGCGGGGTGCGGCGCGCGTTGTTCAGCGCGTCCATCACCAGGTGGTAGCGCGAGGCCCGGTTGCGCACCACCATGTCGAACGGCGTGGTCGTGGTCCCCTCCTCGATGAAGCCGCGCACCCTGAACCGGTCGGCGTCGGGTCGGCCGTGCACGAGCTGGTGGATCGCGCCCGGGTAGCCGTGGAAGGCAAAGACCACGTCCACGTGATCGGTGAACAGCTCGTCGAAGAGCGTCTCGTCCATGCCGTGCGGATGGTCCTTGGGGCGTGGCAGGGTCATCAGGTCGACCACGTTGACCACGCGGGTCCGGAAGAGCGGCAGGTGCTCTCGCAGGATGGCGGCGGCCGCCACCGTCTCCATCGTCACCACGTCGCCGGCGCAGGCCAGCACGATGTCGGGGTCGGCGCTGCCGTCATCGGTGCCCGCCCAGGCCCAGACACCCGCGCCCCGGGCGCAGTGCTCGACCGCCTCGTCGATGGTGAGCCACTGGAGCTGGGGCTGCTTGTCGATGACGACGAGGTTGACGTACGACCGGGAGCGGAAGCAGTGGTCGGCCACCGAGAGCAGGCAGTTGGCGTCGGGCGGCAGGTAGACGCGGCCGATGTTGCCGCGGGTGGTGATCACGTTCTGGATCAGGCCCGGCCCCTGGTGGCTGAACCCGTTGTGGTCGTTGCGCCAGGCCGTCGAGGTGAGCAGGACGTTGAGGCTCGGCACCTTCGCCCGCCAGGGGAGCTCGTCGGCCTCCTGGAGCCACTTGCTGTGCTGGATCGTCTGGGAGGCGCTCACCATCGCGAAGGCCTCGTAGGTGGCGAACCAGCCGTGGCGACCGGTGAGGGTGTAGCCCTCGAGCCAGCCGTGGCAGTTGTGCTCGGAGAGCACCTCCATGACCCGGCCGTCGCGCGACAGGGCCACGTCCTCGGGCGTGACCCGTTCGGCGAACGCTCGGTCGGATACCTCGAAGACGGCCCCGAGCCGGTTGCTGTTCGTCTCGTCGGGGCAGAACAGCCTGAACCGATCGGGGTTGGCCGCATAGACGTCGCGCATCATCGCGCCCAGCGCTCGGGTCGACTCGCTCCGCAGGGCGGCCGGTCGGGGCACCTCGACCGCGTAGTCACGGAAGTCCGGCATCACCAGGTCGCGGGTCAGGAGGCCGCCGTTCGCGTGGGGCGTGGCGCTCATCCGCAGCTCGCCGTCCGGGTTGGCCCGGCGGACCAGCTCCGATGGCGCTCCGTCCTCGTCGAAGAGGTCCTCGGGCCGGTAGGAGCGCAACCAGTCGTCGAGCACCTGCAGGTGCGCCGGGTCGCCCTTGACCCCCGACAGCGGCACCTGGTGCGCACGCCAGGTCCCGCGCACCTGGACGCCGTCGACGACGTCCGGACCCGTCCAGCCCTTGGGGCTGCGCAGCACGATCATCGGCCACCGCGGACGGACACCGTCCCAGTCCCCACTGCGTGCGGCGGACTGGATCGCTCGGATCCCGGACCAGGCCCGGGTGAGCGCCTCCGCGAACCGCACGTGCATCCCGGGCACGTCCTCACCCTCGACCTCGATGACCTCGTAGCCGTGGCCCTCGAAGAGCGAGCGCACCTCGGCGGGGTCCTTGCGGCCGAGCACGGTCGGGCCGGCGATCTTGGCGCCGTTCAGGTGGAGGATCGGGAGCACCGCGCCGTCGCGCGCCGGGTTGAGGAACGACACGCCCTTCCAGGAGCCCTCGAGCGGGCCGGTCTCGGCCTCGCCGTCGCCGACGACCGCCAGCGCGATCAGGTCCGGGTTGTCCATCACGGCGCCGAAGGCGTGCACCAGGACGTAGCCCAGCTCGCCCCCCTCGTGGATCGAGCCGGGGGTCGTCACCGAGACGTGGCTCGGGATGCCTCCGGGAGCCGAGAACTGACGGAACAGCCGGGCCATCCCGCTGGTGTCCTGCCGGACCTCGGGGTAGACCTCGGAATAGGTGCCCTCCAGATATCCGGCGGCGACGAGCGCCGGACCACCGTGCCCGGGACCGGCCAGGTACACCATCTCCTGCCCGGTCTCCCGGATCAGTCGGGACGCGTGCGCGTAGATGAACGACAGACCCGGGCTGGTGCCCCAGTGGCCGAGCAGCCGGGGCTTGATGTGGTCGGAGTGCAGGGGCTCCCGCAGGAGTGGGTTGGCCATCAGGTAGATCTGGCCGACGGTGAGGTAGTTGTTCGCCCGCCACCACGCGTCGACCGCAGCCACGTCGTCGGCGCTGGGGTGGGACAGCCGGTCCAGGAGCTCCGCCCCGGGCGGATCGAGGTCGCTGCGAGTCATGGGAGCGACGTTACGCAGACGACCCCGGCTCCCGTTTCACCCGCTGTGGATGAGCCCCGTCCGGGCGCAGTTCGCGATGGTGGGCGTGTCCGGCGAGCGCGAAGGAGGCGCCCATGTCGCAGTTGGCAGCACGTCCGGCTTCCCCGGCAGGAATGGATGCCCGGGAGGTGGCCGCGGGGCTCGACGTGGACCCGGGGCAAGGCTTGAGTGCCGACGAGGCGCAGCGGCGGCTGGAGTCGCAGGGTGCGAACCGGTTGACCGGCGGCAAGAAGGAGTCGGGTTTCCGAGCCTTCCTCCGGCAGTACCAGGACTTCATGCAGATCGTGCTGCTGGTGGCTGCCGCGGTGAACCTCGTGGTGACCGGTGACGTCGGCACCTCGCTGGTCCTGGCCGGGCTGACGCTGTTCAACGCGGTGATCGGGTTGCGGCAGGAGGCCAAGGCCGAGGAGAGCGTCGCGGCGCTGTCACAGATGATGAAGACGGTCGCGCGAGTACGCCGCGACGGCCAGGCGGTCGAGATCGACGCGGAGCAGCTGGTCCCGGGCGACATGGTGCTGGTCGAGGCCGGCAACCGGGTGCCGGCCGACGGTCGGATCACCCTGGCGGCCACCCTGGAGATCGAGGAGGCCGCCCTGACCGGTGAGAGCCTGCCGGTCGGCAAGTCCACCGACCCCGTGCCGGGCGACGACGTGCCGTTGGGGGACCGCACCTGCATCGCCTACATGAACACCTCGGTCACACGCGGGCGTGGCGAGATCCTGGTGACCGCGACCGGCATGAACACCGAGATCGGGCACATCGCCGACCTGCTCGCCAACACCGAGACCGACAAGACCCCGTTGCAGAAGCAGCTCGACGGACTCTCGAAGATCATCGCGCTCATCGCGGGCGTGGCCCTGGTGTTCGTGGTCGTGCTCGGACTGGTGAGGGGGGAGTCGTTCGACACGCTGTTCATCACCGGTGTCGCCCTGGCCGTCGCGGCGATCCCGACCGGCCTGCCCGCCGTGGTCACTGCCCTGCTGTCCATGGGGACGCGCGAGATAGCCCAGCGCGGCGCAATCGTGAAGCGGCTGCCGGCCGTCGAGACGCTGGGGTCCACCTCGGCGATCTGCTCGGACAAGACCGGCACCCTGACCCTGAACAAGATGACCGCACGGGAGATGGCGATCCCCGGTCTCAACAACTACACGGTGTCGGGCGAGGGCTACGGAACAGAGGGCGAGATCAAGCACGTCGGCGGCGCCCGGATCGATCTGGACCCCTACCTGCTGCCGATGGTCCTGTGCGCGGACGCTGTCCTGGACGGGGAGGGCCTGATCGGCGACCCCACCGAAGGCGCTCTCATCGTGCTGGGCGCGAAGGGCGGGCTGGACCTCGACGCCACGAAGCGGGACTTCCCGCGGGTGGACGAGGTCCCGTTCGACTCCGAGTACAAGTTCATGGCCACCTTCCACGAGATGACCGGTGCCGACGGTCGGCCGGTCGTGCGCTGCTACGTCAAGGGTGCACCGGACGTGCTGATCTCGCGCGGCGGGAGCTACCGCTCCCCGGATGGCGCCCTCGTGCCCGTCACCGACGAGAACCGCCACCTTGCGATCGAGGCAAACGACCGGATGGCC
Source organism: Nocardioides sp. P4_G4 (assembly GCF_056401085.1). NCBI lineage: Bacteria > Bacillati > Actinomycetota > Actinomycetes > Propionibacteriales > Nocardioidaceae > Nocardioides > Nocardioides sp. P4_G4. The sequence goes on along the minus strand of NZ_JBFUKA010000006.1, from coordinate 52,323 downwards.
AACTCCGGTGAACGCGTCATGGTGGTGGCCCAGCGGGACTTCGACCACGCCACGTTCGATCGGGCCCGGTCCGGAGAGGGCGGCACCCTGATCGACCTGGTCACCGACCTCACCCTGCTGGCGATGGTGGGCATCGTCGACCCGCCACGGCCGGAGGCGAAGGCAGCGATCGCGGAGTGCCACTCTGCCGGGATCCGGGTCCGGATGATCACCGGTGACCATGCGGTCACGGCCGCCGCGATCGCCGGAGAGCTCGGCATCCAGGGCCGCGCGCTCACCGGGACCGAGTTCTCGGCCATGAGCGACGACGAGCTGCTCGGCCAGCTCGACGACATCGGCGTCGTCGCACGAGTGGCCCCCGAGGACAAGATCCGGCTGGTCCAGCTGCTCAAGCGCTCGGGCAACGTGGTCGCGATGACGGGCGACGGTGTCAACGACGCTCCCGCGCTCAAGGCCGCCGACATCGGCGTCGCCATGGGCATCACGGGCACGGAGGTCTCCAAGGAGGCCGCGGTGATGATCCTGACCGACGACAACTTCGCCACGATCGTGGGCGCTGTGTCCTACGGGCGCACCCTCTACGACAACCTCGTGAAGTACCTCCGCTTCCAGATGTCCACGCTGGTCGCCTACATCGCGATATTCCTCGTCGCCGGCCTCCTGGACGTCGCCGGGGGCGTGCCGCTGAACCCGCTGCAGATCCTGTGGCTCAACATGGTGGTCGACATCCCCATCGCCATCGCTCTCGGGTTCGACCAGGCCACGAAGGGCCTGATGGCCCGGCCGCCCCGCCCGGTCGCGGCACCCGTCCTGTCCCGCGCGAACTGGGTCCGACTGTGCATCCAGGGCGCGATCATGACGGCCGGCTCGCTCGTGGCCTACCAGATCGGCGACGACCTGGACGGCACCCTGGTCGCTGCCACGATGCTGCTCACCACGCTGTCGATCTTCCACGTGGTGGCCGGTCTCCTGTCGCGGGACCAGCTCGGCACCATCTTCGACAGGGACGCACTGCCCGGCGTGGCCCAGCTCCGCCGGTACGGCATCGCGGTCCTCGCGATCGTCGCCATCACCACCATCGACCTCCTGAAGAAGATCTTCGGCACCACCGAGCTCGACGGCGCGCAGTGGGGCATCTGTCTCGCCATCGCCGCGAGCCTGCTGGTCGTCGAGGAGGCCATCAAGTTCCTGCTTCGCCGTCGCGAGGGCGACCCGCACACGGCGCCGGTCGCGCCGACACCGACACCCGTGACGGTTCCCCAAACCGTCTGACCGGAATAGAGGAGTCACATGTCGTTCAACCTACGCAACCGCAGCTTCCTCAAGGAGCTCGACTTCACCCCCGACGAGCTGCGTTTCCTCCTCAAGCTCGCCGCGGACCTGAAGGCAGCCAAGTACGGCGGCTACGAGACGCCTCGTCTGGAGGGCAAGGACATCGCCCTCATCTTCCAGAAGACCTCGACGCGCACCCGGACCGCCTTCGAGGTGGCGGCCAAGGACCAGGGAGCGCACACCACCTACCTCGACCCCGGAGGCTCCCAGATCGGTCACAAGGAGTCCATGAAGGACACCGCGCGCGTGCTGGGACGCACCTTCGACGGCATCGAGTACCGGGGCTTCTCCCAGAAGGACGTGGAGATCCTGGCCGAATTTGCCGGGGTGCCGGTGTGGAACGGGCTGACCGACGAGTTCCACCCCACCCAGATCCTCGCCGACATGCTCACCATGAGCGAGCACAGCGACAAGAGCCTCACCGACATCGCCTACTGCTACCTCGGCGACGCCCGCAACAACATGGGCAACTCGCTGATGGTCGGCGGCTGCAAGCTCGGCATGGACGTCCGTCTCTGCGCGCCCCAGCACCTGTGGCCGTCCGACGACCTGGTCAAGACCTGCCGGGAGATCGCGGAGTCCACCGGCGCCCGGCTCACCCTCACCGCCGATGTGGACGAGGGCGTCTCCGGCGTCGACTTCCTCTACACCGACGTCTGGGTCTCCATGGGCGAGGAGAAGAGCGTGTGGAAGGAGCGGATCGAGCTGCTCGGGCCCTACCAGGTGAACGCCGACGTCGTCGAGCGCACCGGGAACCGCAAGGTCAAGTTCCTGCACTGCCTGCCGGCGTTCCACAACCGGGACACCAAGGTGGGGGAGGAGATCTTCCAGACCTACGGCCTCGACGGACTCGAGGTCACCGACGAGGTGTTCGAGTCCGAGCACTCCATCGTCTTCGACCAGGCCGAGAACCGGCTGCACACCATCAAGGCCGTCATGGTCGCCACCCTCGGGTCCTGAGGCGGTCGTCGTGCGCGTTGTCGTGGCACTCGGGGGAAATGCCCTGCTGAAGCGTGGCGAGCCGATGACGGCGGAGCGGCAGCGGGACAACGTGCGGGTGGCGGCGCCGGCGCTCGCGGCGATCGCCAGCCGGCACGAGCTGGTGCTGTCGCACGGGAACGGTCCCCAGGTCGGGCTGCTGGCCCTGCAGGCCGCGTCGTACGCCGAGGTGGAGCCGTATCCGCTGGACGTCCTGGGTGCCCAGTCCGAGGGGATGATCGGCTACGTCCTGGAGCAGGAGCTCGGCAACCAGATGCCGGTCGACGCCCCGCTCGCGACCATCCTGACGATGGTCGAGGTCGACCCGGCCGATCCCGCGTTCGCCGACCCCACCAAGTTCGTCGGACCGATCTACGACAAGCAGCAGGCCGACCAGCTGGTCGCCGAGAAGGCGTGGACGTTCAAGCAGGACGGGGAGGCCTGGCGGCGTGTCGTTCCTTCTCCCGAGCCGCGCCGCATCTTCGAGATCCGGCCGATCCGCTGGCTCCTGGAGAACGGAGCGGTGGTGATCTGTGCCGGCGGCGGGGGTGTGCCGACCATGTTCCTGCCCGCCGCGGAGAACAGGCTCGTCGGGGTCGAGGCCGTCATCGACAAGGATCTCGCCAGCCAGCTGCTCGCCCGTGAGGTGGAGGCCGACCTGTTCGTGATGGTGACCGACGTCGACGGCGTGTACGCCGACTGGGGGACGCCGGAGCAGCGCCACCTCGACCGGGTGACCCCGCAGGAGCTGCGTGGACAACCGTTCGCAGCCGGTTCGATGGGTCCCAAGGTCGACGCGGCCGCCCGGTTCGTCGAGGCCACAGGCAAGCGGGCCGCCATCGGCGGCCTGACGGAGATCGAACAGATCGTCGAAGGGACTGCCGGCACCCAAGTGGTCGCCGGCTGAGCCGCGGACGGTCTCACCAGGCACGGATGGGAGAAGAAGATGACAACGTTCGGAGTCCACTCGGAGGTCGGACGCCTTCGACAGGTGATGGTCCATCGGCCGGAGCTCAGCCTGCAACGGCTGACGCCGACCAACCACGACGGGCTGCTGTTCGATGACGTGCTGTGGGTGGAGCGCGCGCAGTACGAGCACGATCAGTTCGTGGCCCGGATGCGCGAGCGGGGTGTGGAGGTCTTCGTCCTCCAGACACTCCTCGCCGAAGCGCTCGAGGCCAGTGCCGAGGGCCGTCAGCGCCTGATCGAGGTAGCCGCGTCGGAGTACACCGTAGGCCTGTCGCTCGTGGACGAGATCCGAGCTGCCCTCGCCGACATGACGCCCGAGGTGCTGGCCACCCACCTGATCGGCGGTCTGACCGTCGCGGAGTCGGGACTCGATGTCGCCCGCAACCGGGGCAGCTCCCTCCCGGCCGCTGCCCTGGACGACCCGAGCATGTTCGTGCTGCCGCCGCTGCCCAACACCCTCTTCACCCGGGATTCCTCGTGCTGGATCTTCGGGGGAGTCACGATCAACCCGATGTTCTGGCCGGCCCGGCGGCTCGAGGCCTACAACATGGTGGCCATCTACCGCTACCACCCGATGTTCGCCGACGCGGACTTCGAGTACTGGTACCCGCACCTGCGTGAGGACGGCCGCTTCGACTCGCACGACTTCGGGCGGTCCTCCCTCGAGGGCGGCGACGTCCAGCCGATCGGCAACGGGACGGTCCTCATCGGGATGAGCGAACGTTCCCAGGCCCGGATGATCGAGCAGGTCGCAGCCGCCCTGTTCGAGAAGGGTGCTGCGGAGCGAGTGATCGCGGTGGTCATGACCAAGGACCGGGCCCACATGCACCTGGACACGGTGTTCACCATGCTGGACCGCGACAAGGTCACGGCGTACCCGAAGGTCGTCGACGGCGTCCGGGCCATCAGCCTCCGGCCGGGCAGCAACGGGAAGCGCTTCCACGTCACCGAGGAGAAGTCCTTCCTCGGTGCGGTGGCCGACACGATGGGCGTCCCCCGCATGCACGTGGTGGAGACAGGTGGTGACGCCTACCAGCAGGAGCGCGAGCAGTGGGACGACGGCAACAACGTGGTCGCACTGGAGCCCGGGGTCGTCGTGGCCTACGAACGCAACACCTACACGATCGCGAAGATGCGCGAGGCCGGCGTCGAGGTGATCACGATCGAGGGGTTCGAGCTCGGCAAGGGCCGCGGCGGTGGACACTGCATGACCTGCCCGCTCACCCGCGACCCGGTGTGACGGGACAAGTCCCATGTTCTCAGAGATGCCGCGGTGGTTCTTCGTCGTCGTGCTGCTGGCCTGCGTGGTCGGCATGCTCGTGTGGGCGCGCGGGAACGAGCACCACCACGGCCAGTACGTCGGCTCGCTCGGCGCGGTGCACAGCACCTCCCTGACGGCGCGGGCCTAGGAGCGACGCATGCCGGCCGCTCCCGAGGCGCCGATGCCGGCCGGCAYCGGTGCGCCGACGCCGGGGGGACGGGTTCCCCGCCCCCCGACGATGCTCGACGCGGTCCTGCCGATCGTGGTGCTGATCTGCCTGCTGGCCCTGACCATCATCGTCTTCGGCATCGACGCGACGAACGGCCCGCTCCAGGTGGCGCTGCTGATCAGTGCCGCGTTCGCCAGCCTGATGGCGTTCAAGAACGGGTACACCGTCGCCGGCGTGGCCGAGGCCGCCGTGGGAGGCGTGACCTCTGCCGTCGGAGCGATCTTCATCCTGCTGGCCGTCGGCTCCCTGATCGGCACCTGGAACATGGCCGGCACCATCCCCACCATCGTCGACTACGGCATCCGGATAGTCAGCCCGACGTGGTTCTTCGTGACCGCAGCCGTGGTGTGCGCCCTGGTCGGCATGGTCACCGGCAGCTCGTGGACCACCGCCGGCACCCTCGGCGTGGCGTTCGTGGGGATGGCCAACGTGATGGGCCTGTCCGAGGCGATGGCCGCCGGAGCCGTCATCTGCGGCGCCTACTTCGGCGACAAGATGACCCCGCTGTCCGAGACCACGATCCTGGTCCCGCAGCTCGTCGGCGGTGGACTGACCGTCGGTGAGCATGTGCGGAACATGTTCTGGACCGCCGGTCCGGCGCTGGGCATCAGCCTGGTGATCTTCACGGTGCTCGGCCTCAACGCCGAACCCGAAGGTGCCATCAGCACCGACGCAGCCCGAGAGGCGCTGGGAACGGCGTTCGACATCTCGGCGGTGAACCTCCTCCCGCTCCTGCTGCTGGTGGTCTTCGCGATCCTGAAGTTCCCGCCCTTCCTGTCCATCCTCGGGTCCGCACTGTTCGCCGGCATCCTGGCGCAGTTCACCCAGTGGGACGCGGTCAAGGCGTTCGTCGACGACCCCGGCCTGGGGCCGTTCTCCACCGCCGTCCACGCGATCTTCGAAGCCATGGCCACCGGGTTCGTCAGCAACTCCGGCTCCCCGGCCATCGACGACCTGTTCTCGGGCGGCGGCATGGCGGGCCTGCTGACGACCATCTGGCTCGTCCTCGGCGCGCTCTCCTTCGCCGCCGTGATGGAGCACGCGGGCTTCCTGCAACGGCTGCTCATGCCGATCGTCTCGCGTGCGGGGCGACGGGGTTCGCTGATCCTCGCGGTCAACGGCAGCGGCATCGGCCTGAACGTCATCGCCGGTGACCAGTACGTCGCCGTCGTCCTCCCGGCACGCATGTTCCGCAACGAGTTCGCTCGGCGGGACCTGGCTCCGCAGGTGCTGTCCCGGGCCGTGGAGGACTCCGGAACCGTGACGTCGGTCCTGGTGCCGTGGAACACCTGTGGCGCCTACATCTCCGGCGTCCTGGGGGTCTCGACCGCCGCCTACTTCCCGTTCTGCTTCTTCAACCTGCTCAGTCCGCTGCTCGACATCCTCTACGGCTACATCGGCTTCAAGGTCCCCGGGGCCGAGAAGTCCTGGGGAGACACCGAGCAGATCCCCGTCGTCCCACCCGACACCGGGCAGCCGCCCGGGGACAGGAGCTCTTGATGAGCGACCAGAGCACGACGAGCCCCGCCGAGCGGAAGCACGGGTTCACCCTCCCCTCGGCGTACACGATCCTCTTCGCCCTGATCGTCCTCATGGCGTTGGCGACGTGGCTCATCCCCGCGGGGCAGTACCAGCTCGACAAGGAGGGCGCCCCCCTCCCGGGCACCTACAAGGAGGTCGACGGCAATCCGCAGCGTGTTCTCATCGACTCCCTGACCGCGCCCATCAACGGCCTGTACGGCATCGAGGCCGCCGACGGGAGCATCAGCTACTACAACACCGGTGCCCTGTTCGGCGCCATCGACGTCGCCCTCTTCATCATCGTCATCGGCGGCTTCCTCGGGGTGACCATGCGCACCGGCGCAATCCAGACCGGCATCAGTGGCCTGGTGGCGCGACTCAAGGGCCGCGAGCGCTGGATGATCCCGATCCTGATGATGGTCTTCGCGCTCGGCGGGTCCACCTACGGCATGGCCGAGGAGAGCCTGGCGTTCTACAGCCTGGTCATCGCCGTCATGATCGCGGCCGGGTACGACGCGCTCACCGGCGCCGCGGTCGTGCTGCTCGGGTGTGGGATCGGGACGCTCGGCTCGACCATCAACCCGTTCGCCACCGGCATCGCGTCCGGGTTCGCCGGGGTCTCCATCAGCGACGGGCTGTTGTCGCGACTCATCATCCTGGTGCTGGGCCTGGGTCTGGGCATCTTCTTCGTGCTGCGGTACGCCGACCGGGTCAAGAAGGACCCGACCACGTCCGTGGTCCACGACATGAAGGAGTCGAACCAGGCACACTTCGCCGTCGACCAGGAGGCCACCACCGTGGTCATGTCAGGCCAGCAGAAGGCGATCCTCGTGACGTTCGGACTCGCCTTCGGGATCATGATGTACGGCGTCATCCCGTGGGAGGACATGGGTATCGGGCTGCCGACGCTGTGGTGGTGGTTCCCCGAGATGACGGCGCTGTTCATCCTGTTCTCGGTCATCATCGGCCTCATCGGCCGGCTGGGCGAGGGTGAGCTGACCGACGCGTTCGTCGACGGCGCCAGGGACCTCCTGGGGGTCGCCCTCATCATCGGGATCGCCCGTGGCATCACGGTGGTCATGAACAACGGCGGGATCACCGACACGGTTCTGCACTGGGCCGAGATCGCCGTCGACGGGGTCGGTGAGGTCGGGTTCGCGGTCGTGGTGTTCCTGCTCTTCATGCCGCTGTCCTTCCTCATCCCGTCCTCATCGGGGCTCGCCACCGTCTCGATGCCGATCATGGCGCCGCTCGCCGACTTCGTCGGCGTTCCGGCCGAGCTGGTCGTGACCGCGTTCCAGAGCGCCTCCGGGCTGATGAACCTCTTCATCCCGACGTCGGCGGTGGTGATGGGTGGCCTGGCGATCGCCAGGGTGCCCTACGGCACCTACCTGCGATGGGTGTGGCCGCTGCTGGCCATGTTGGCCGGGCTGGTGATCGTCGTTCTCGGCGCGGCAGCGCTGGTCACCTGACGCCGGCCGGCGGGACGTCATTGCGGTTCGTGCCGGCCACCGTCGCCCGCACGACGATCCGCGTAGTCTGCGGCGCATGGCACCCGACTGCCGGGCGGTCCGGTGACGGCGACCGCAACCCCCCAGGTCATGACCCCCGAGGAGTCGCGACGCGCCGGTCCGATCGTGCTGGTGCTCGCCCTGTGCGGCACCTCCGTCTCGCTGATGCAGACCCTCGTCGTCCCGCTGCTGCCCGACTTCCCCCGGCTGCTGGACACCACCGCCGACAACGCCTCCTGGCTGGTCACCGTCACCCTGCTCACCGCCGCGGTGGCCACCCCGATCCTGTCCCGCCTCGCCGACATGTACGGCAAGCGCCGGATGATCGTCGTCTCGCTCGTGCTGCTGCTGGCCGGGTCGCTGCTGGGTGCCGCGAGCGACTCGCTGCAGGTCCTCATCGTCGCCCGCGCGCTCCAGGGCTTCGCGCCCGCGCTGATCCCGATCGGCATCTCCACCATGCGCGACGAGCTCCCTCCGGAGCGGATCGGCAGCGCCGTCGCCCTGATGAGCACCACGCTCGGCATCGGTGGCGCGGTCGGGCTCCCGCTGTCGGGGGTCATCTACGAGTCGTTCGGCTGGCAGGCCGTCTTCTGGGGCAGCGTCGCCATGTCGGTGGTGATGCTGGTGCTGGTGCTCACGGTCGTGCCCGAGTCCACCGTGCGCACCCCGGCCCGCTTCGACTGGGTGGGTGCGATCCTGATGTCGATCGCCCTCACCTCGCTCCTGCTGGCCATCTCCAAGGGCGGCCACTGGGGCTGGACCTCGCAGTGGACGCTGCTGTCCTTCCTCGTCTCCGCCCTCGTCTTCGCGATGTGGGCGCCCTGGGAGCTGCGCACCGGCCAACCCCTGGTCGACCTGCGCACCTCGGCGCGACGGCCGGTGCTGCTCACCAACATCGCCTCCCTGCTCGCCGGTTTCGCCATGTTCTCCAACCTGCTGGTCGCGGTGCAGCAGCTCCAGCTCCCTGTCGACAGCGGGGTCGGCTTCGGCCTGAGCGTCACCGAGGCGGGCCTGGCCATGCTGCCCGGCGGTGTGCTGATGATCGTCATGTCGCCGTTCTCCGCCTCCATCACCCGCCGCTTCGGCGCCCGTACGACGCTGGTCGCGGGGCTGCTGGTGACCGGCCTGGGCTACGTCCTGCGCGTGCTCCTCGACGGCAGCGTGTTCCAGGTCAGTGTCGCGGTGGCCGTCGTCTCGGTCGGAGTCGCGATCGCCTTCTCGGCGATGCCGGTGCTGATCATGCAGTCGGTGCCGATCACCGAGACCGCTGCGGCCAACGGGCTCAACGCCGTGGTCCGCTCCATCGGCACCTCGACGTGCTCGGCGACGGTCGCCGCGGTGCTCACCGCGGGGACCATGGTGGTCGGCGACATCGCCTACCCGTCCCTGGGCGCCGTGCACGCCACCGCCTGGCTGGCCGCGGGTGCCGCCCTGCTCGGAGCGGGAGTGGCCCTGTTCATCCCCGCCCGTCCCGCGCCCGCCCTCGCCTCGACGCCTGCCGTCCGGCCCGGTCGGCAGCCGGAGACGTTGCGCGCCGACGCCGTACGGCGAGGGGACGCCGGGACCGAGGTGGTGGTCCGCGGCCGGGTCCAGAAGCCCGATGGAAGCCCGGCCAGGCTCGCCGTGGTGTCGGTGCTGGAGCGGACCGGCCGCCAGGCCGACTGGGCGCGGGCCGACAACGACGGCCGCTGGTCCCTCGTGCTGCCCGGGGCGGGGGAGTACCTCGTGGTCTACGGCGCCGAGGGCTGGGCGGCGCGCTCGGAGCTCCGACAGCTCTCCCCGGACTCGCCGTCCGTCCTGCGGATCGACCAGCGGCTCACGGTGGCCGGCGTGGTCTCCCGCGGCGGCTGGCCGGTGGACGACGCGCTCGTGGTCCTCACCGATGCGGCGGGGGAGTCCGTCGGCGCGACCCGCACCGACGAGGAGGGCCACTACGAGCTGGGCCTGCCACCCCTCGGGCGCTACGTCCTGACCGCCCTCGACCCGCGCACCGGGACGGCGGAGTCCGAGGACGTGGTGATCAGCGCCCAGCGGCGACGGTTCAACGTCGTCATGCCCGAGGTCTCCGAGGTGAGCGAGGTCGGGTCCTGACGACCTCGACGTCGACGCGTTCGACGTGTCCTGACCCGAGCTCGTCGCTCTGGGATCTCGTCGTGGACGCCACGCGGTGGGTGCGCCACACTCAGTCATGCAGCAGATGCCGCTCCGCGAGTACATCGACTCCCTGGTGCAGGAGGGGTACACCGTCCGTGACGACCACGGCGGGGATCCGCTCCTGATCCGTCCCGACGGCAGCGCGGTCGACACGTGGCGCGACGACTACCCCTACGACGAACTGATGAGCCGCAACTCCTACGAGGTCGAGAAGTACCTGCTGCAGATCGAGCTGTTGAAGTTCCAGTACTGGACCCAGGACAACCGGCGCCGACACGTGGTCGTGTTCGAGGGGCGGGACGCGGCCGGCAAGGGCGGCACCATCAAGCGGTTCACCGAGCACCTCAACCCGCGGGGGGCGCGCGTGGTGGCGCTGACCAAGCCGAGCTCGACCGAGCTGGGCCAGTGGTACCTCCAGCGGTACGTCGCGCACCTGCCGACGTTCGGGGAGATCGTGATGTTCGACCGCTCCTGGTACAACCGCGCCGGCGTGGAGCGCGTCATGGGCTTCTGCACCGACGAGGAGTACGGCACCTTCATGTCACAGGCTCCGGCCTTCGAGCGCATGCTCCACGACGACGGCATCGAGGTGACCAAGCTGTGGTTCTCGGTGACACAGCAGGAGCAGCGGACCCGGTTCGCGGTGCGACAGATCGACCCGGTGCGGCGGTGGAAGCTCTCACCCATGGACATCGAGAGCCTCGACAAGTGGGAGGCCTACACCCAGGCCAAGGAGGAGATGTTCCTCCGCACCGACACCGACCACACGCCCTGGTACACGGTGAAGAGCAACGACAAGAAGCGGGCCCGGATCAACGCGCTGAGGCTCTTCCTGCACCATGTCGACTACGAGGGCAAGGACCCCACCGTGGTCTTCGCTCCCGACCCCGCCATCGTGCAGCGGGGCCGGGACGCCGTCGGCGACTGACCCGGTCAGCTCCCGCCGGCCGGCAGGGCCTCGAGCATGACGTCCGGGTTGTCGCGCTCGGTGACCTTGGCCCGCCACTGGTCCACGAAGAGCGCCAGGTAGGTGCCGTCGCTGCGCCGGAGGACCTCGACACCCCGCATCCCGGCCAGCGCCGAGGCGCCGGCACTGTCGGTGCGCCGGGCGAGCTGGTAGTCCAGCCGGGTGAACCGGATCGGGGCGTTGAACTCGTTGGTCATCCGGTCCTCGACGACCTCGAACTGCATGGGGCCGACGGCGGCGAGGACGGGGCTCTGGTCGCCGCGCAGGTCGGACCGCAGCACCTGCACCACGCCCTCCTGGTCGAGCTGCTCGATGCCCCGGCGGAACTGCTTGTAGCGGCCGATGTCGCCGGCGCTGGCGCTCACGAAGTGCTCGGGGGCGAAGGTCGGCACCGGCGGGTACTCGATCGGGTCGCCGACGTACACCGTGTCGCCGACCCGCAGGGCCTGCGCGTTGACCAGGCCGATGATGTCGCCGGGCTCGGCGCTCTCCACCGAGGTCGTCTCCCGGCCGAAGACCGCCTGCGCGAACTTCGTCGCGAAGGGGCGACCGGTGCCGGCGTGGGTGACGACCATGCCGCGCTCGAAGGTGCCTGAGACGACGCGCGCGTACGCGAGCCGGTCGCGGTGGGCGCTGTTCATCCCGGACTGCACCTTGAAGACGAAGGCGCTGAACTCGTCGGCGACCTCGCGGACCGACCCGTCGACCCCGGGGGTCGCGCTGGGCTCCGGGGCCAGGTCGAGCAGCAGGTCCAGCAGCTGCGCGACGCCGAAGTTCTGCAGGGCCGAGGCGAACATGACGGGTGTCGTCTCGCCGGCCAGGAAGCGCTCCTGGTCGTGGTCGGCGTCGTCGAGGGTGAGCAGCTCGTGCTCCTCGACCGCGTCGGCCCACACCTGCGCGTCGGTCTCGGCCACCTGGTCGGGGCCCAACCGCTGCTCCGGGGCCCGCGTGGCCCCGCCGGCGGTGCGGGTGTACTTCACGAAGTCACCCGTACGCCGGTCCAGGACGCCGCGGAAGTCGCCGGCCTCGCCGACCGGCCAGGTCAGAGGAGTGGGGCGGAGCTTGATCTTCTCCTGGATCAGGTCCATCAGCTCCAGTGCCGACAGGCCGGGCCGGTCCCACTTGTTGATGACCGTGATCACCGGGATGCCACGCAGGGCGCAGACCTTGAACAGCTTGAGCGTCTGCGGCTCGAGCCCCTTGCCCGCGTCGACCAGCATCACCGCCGAGTCGACCGCCGACAGCACCCGGTAGGTGTCCTCGGAGAAGTCGCTGTGGCCGGGGGTGTCGACGAGGTTGATCACGTGGTCGCGGTAGACGAACTGCAGCGCGGCGGAGGTGATCGAGATGCCGCGCGCCTTCTCCATCGCCATCCAGTCGGACACGGTGGCGCGGCGGTCGCCCTTGCCGTGGACGGCCCCCGCCTCGGTGATCACCCGCGCGTGCAGGGCGAGCGCCTCGGTGAGGGTCGACTTGCCCGCGTCGGGGTGGCTGATGACGGCGAACGTACGGCGGGGGCGGGAGTCGGGCACCGGCCAAATCTACCGGGACGAGGCTTGGACCCGTGCTTCCGCGGCGGTGGTCTCCTCGTCGTACGCCGCCGGCTGGGGCAGGGCGTGCGGCTCGACGCCGCCCTCAAGGGCGATGACGGGCAGGATCCGGTCCAGCCACGCCGGCAGCCACCAGTTGGCCCTGCCCAGCAGGGACATGGTCGCCGGCACCARGACCATGCGGACCACGGTGGCGTCGATGAGGATCGCGGTGGCCAGCCCCAGGCCGAGCATCTTCAGCGACGGCACCGGGCTGGCGACGAAGCTGAGGAAGACCGCGACCATGATGAGGGCGGCGGACGTGATCACCCGTCCGGTGCCGGCAAGACCGCGGGCGACCGACTCGGCGTTGTCGCCGGTGCGGTCGTACTCCTCGCGGATCCGGGAGAGCAGGAACACCTCGTAGTCCATGGAGAGCCCGAACAGGATCGGGAACATGATCACCACGATGACCGAGGTGATCGGCGTCGGCCCGGCCAGGCCCAGGAGCTCGGCGCCCCAGCCCCACTGGAAGACCGCGACCAGGACGCCGTACGCCCCGGCGATGGACAGCAGGTTCATCACGGCCGCCTTGAGGGGCACCGCGATCGAGCGGAAGACCAGCATCAGGAGCAGGAACGACACCCCGATCACCGTGCCGATGAAGATCGGCAGCTTGGCGTTGAGCTGGTCGTTGAGGTCGTCGGTCGTGGCCGTGATCCCCGAGACGTAGACGTTGTCCGGGACGACGTCGCGGACCCGCTGGATCGTCGCCGAGGTGTCGGCGTCGGCCGGACCGGTGGTCGGGGTCGCGGTCATGACCACGGTGTCGCCCTGCGGGGAGACGAGCGGCTCGCCGACCGAGGCGATCCCGGGAACGGCGGCGATCTCCGCGGCGACCGCGGGGAGGTCGGCCGCCCCGGCACCGCTCTCGCCGAGGTCGGTGATGACCAGGAGCGGTGCGTTGACGCCGATGCCGAAGCCCTCCGCCAGGAGGTCGTACGCCTGTCGGTGGGTCGTCTCGGCGGGGGCGTCGCCGGCCGCGGGGAAGCCGGTCTGCATCCAGAACGCGGGGGCCGCGATCGCCAGCAGGGCTGCGGTGGAGGCCAGCAGGTAGGGCCAGGGGCGAGCCGAGACCCGGTGGCCGAAGCGCCACCATGCGGTGTCCTCGGCGGGCGTGGCGGAGGCGCGGCGACGCCCGATGCGGCCCTTGTCGATGCGGTCGCCCAGCAGGGCCAGGAGGGCGGGGAGGAGGGTGATGGCGGCGGCCACGGCGAGGAGCACCATGAGGGAGGTGGCCAGCCCGATCGAGGTCAGCACGCCGAGCCCGATGGTGGCCAGCGAGGCCGTGGCGATGACGACGGTGCCCCCGGCGAACACGACCGCCGTGCCGGAGGAGCCCATGGCATGGGCGAGGGCGCGCTGGTTGTCGACTCCCTTGGCCCGGCTCTCGCGGTACCGGGACACGACGAACAGGGCGTAGTCGATGCCCACGCCGAGGCCGACCAGCCCGGCGACGGGGATGGCCGACGGTGACACGTCGATGACGGCGGCCAGGATGCCGATGCCCCCGACGCCGGCGCCGACGGCGATGAGGGCGATCCCGATCGGCAGGACGGCCGCCACGAAGGTCCCGAAGACCAGGAGCAGCACCATCAGGGCCACCAGCAGGCCGATCCCGACGTGCCCCGAGCTGTTGGCCGCGGCGTTGAGGAAGACGGCGTCGCCGCCGAGCTCGACCCGGACGCCCGGCTCGCCCATGGCCGAGACGGAGTCGGCCAGGCTGGTGAACGCCGGCTTGCCCATCTCCCGCTCGGGCACGTCGAGGGTGATGCGGGCGTACCCGATGCGCCCGTCGGGCGACACGGTGCCCGTCGTGAACGGGTCGGTCACCGTGGCGACGTGGTCGAGCCCGGAGACGTCGGCCAGCACCGAGTCGACGCCGGCACGCTGGGACTCGAGGGTGGCGCCCTCGTCGGCAGCGAGGACGACGAGCGCAGAGCCCAGCGCCGCGTCGGGGAACTCGTCGGCGAGCAGCGCCGAGGCGCGCTCGCTCTCGCTGCCCCGCGCGGAGAAGTCGTCGACGAAGGTGCCCCCGCCGGTGGCGGCGAGGAGCAGGACGGTGGCGAGGACGAGCATCCAGCCGGTCATGGTGCGCCAGGGGTGCCTCGCGCTCGCCATGGCGACAGCTCGGGTGAACCTGTTCATGGTGGTCTGCCTCTCGGGAGTGGGGTCCCGGTGGTGGGCCCTGGAGTCGTGAAGCTAGGCAGTGATGTGGTGAGCGGTCGTCACCACACGTGGTGAGCGGGAGGATGATGGCCCCGTGGCCGTCGCCCTCGTCGAGACCAAGTTCTTCCTCCCGCAGGCTCGCCCCGACCTCGTGGCCCGTCCCCGGCTGGAGCAGGGCGCCCTCGCGGGCCGGACCCGGTTGACGCTGGTGTCGGCGCCGGCCGGATTCGGGAAGACGACCCTGCTGGCGACCTGGCTGGCGAGGCAGGCCGACGGCGCGGGGTCCCCGCCACGGATCGCCTGGGTGTCCCTGGACGGGTCCGACTCCCGGGCCGAGGTCTTCTGGAGCTACGTGCTGACGGCGCTCGAACGCGCCGCGCCCGGCTCCGCCGGCGCCGGTCTGGCGCTGCTCGAGTCCGGGCAGCCGATCGAGACCGTGCTGACCGCCGTCCTCAACGAGCTGAGCGTCCTTCCCGGCGACCTGACCCTCGTCCTCGACGACTACCACCTCGCCGAGGCGCCCGCCGTGCAGCCCGGCATGGCGCTGCTGCTCGAGCGGCTCCCGCCCCAGGTGAGCCTGGTCATCGGCACCCGCGCGGACCCCGCGCTGCCCCTGGCCCGGTTGCGTTCCCGGGGGGAGCTGACCGAGGTCCGCGCGGCCGACCTCCGGTTCACCGAGGACGAGACGGCGCGCTACCTGGCCACGGCCACCGGTCTCGACCTGGACGCGGCCGACGTCGCCGCCCTCGGGGCCCGTACCGAGGGGTGGATCGCCTCGCTCCAGCTCGCCGCGCTCTCGCTGCGGGGCCGTGGCGACGCGTCGTCGTTCATCGCCGGCTTCGCGGGGGACGACCGGTACGTCGTCGACTACCTCGTCGAGGAGGTCCTCGACCGCCAGTCCGCCGACGTCCGCGGGTTCCTCCTGGACACCGCGATCCTCGACCAGCTCACCGGACCGCTCTGCGACGCCGTCACCGGGACCACCGGGAGCGCGCAGGTGCTCGACCTGCTCGAGCGACGCAACCTGTTCGTGGTGCCCCTCGACGACCGGCGCCAGTGGTACCGCTACCACCACCTCTTTGCCGACGTCCTGCGCGCCCACCTGCTCGTCGAGCACCCCGGGCGCGTCGCCGGGCTCCACCGCCGGGCCAGCGACTGGTACGACGCGGCCGGACGGCCCGTCCCGGCGGTGCGTCACGCCCTCGCCGCGGGGGACGTGGACCGGGCGGCCGACCTGGTCGAGCTGGCCGTCCCGGAGCTGGCCCGGGACCGGCGGGAGGTCGTCATCCGGGGCTGGGTCGACGACCTGCCGGCCACGGTGCTGCGCAACCGTCCGGTCCTGGCCATGGGCCTGATCGGTGGCCTCATGTCCAGCAACCGGTTCGTCGGCGTCGAGGAACGGCTGGTGGACATCGAGCGACAGCTCACGCTCGAGGGCGACCAGCTCGTCGTCCTCGACCGGGACGAGTGGGGGCGGCTCCCGGCCCGGATCGAGATGTACCGGGCCGCCCTCGCCCTCAACGCGGGGGACCCCGCCGGGACCATCGACCACGCCGGTCGTGCGCTCGGGGCCGCGGTCGGGGACGACGACCTGGTCCGCGCGGCCGCCTCCGCCCTGTCCGGCCTCGCCTCCTGGACCACCGGGGACCTCGACACCGCCCGGCGCGGCTACGCGGCCGCGCTGGAAGGGCTGCGGAGGGCCGGTCATGTCGCCGACGTGCTCGGCTGCTCCATCGCGCTGGCCGACCTGGCGATGACCCAGGGGCGGCTGGGGGAGGCACAACGCGTCTTCGAGGACGCCCTCGACCTGGCCGCTCCCGAGGCACCCGGCCCTCGGGGCCGGGCGGACATGCTGGTGGGGCTGGCCCGGGTCGCCTGGGAGCGCGACGACATGGTGGCCGCGGCCGCCCACCTGCGCGCCGCCGAGGACCTGGGCGACGCCGGCGCGCTGGCGCAGAACCCCTACCGCTGGCGGGTCGCGATGGCCGGGCTGCGGGCGGCCGAGGGCCGCCCGGACGTCGCCCTGGCCCTCCTCGACGAGGCCGAGCGGGTGTACGTCGGCGACTACTCACCCGACGTACGGCCGGTGCACGCCGTGCGCGCACGACTGCTGGCGACGCAGGGTGACCTGACCGGGGCCGGTGCCTGGGCCGTCCGGCACCACCTCGCGCCCGACGACGAGCTGACCTACGTGCACGAGTACGAGCACGTGACGCTGGCGAGGATCCTGCTGGCGCAGCGGTCGGCCCGAGCTTCGGACCTGCTCGACCGGCTGCTGTCCGCGGCCGAGGACGGGGGCCGGGTCGGCACCCAGATCGAGGTCCTCGTGCTGCAGGCACTCGAGCGGGGGGACGTCGGCCCGCTCGAGCGGGGCCTCGTGCTGGCGGAGCCCGACGGCTGGACCAGGGTCTTCGTCGCCGAGGGGGAGCCGATGGTCAGGCTGCTGGAGAGGCTCGTCCGCACCCGACCCGACTGGGCCCACCTGCGCCGCGTCCTGGACGCCGCGAGGGACTCCGTACGGCCCGCGCACGCCCGACCCCTTCCGACGCCGCAGCCCCTCGTCGACCCGCTGAGCGACCGCGAGCTCGACGTGCTCCGGCTGCTGGCCAGCGACCTGGACGGCCCGGGCATCGCGCGCCAGCTGGTGGTCTCGCTCAACACGGTCCGCACGCACACCAAGCACATCTACGCCAAGCTCGGCGTCAACAGCCGGCGCGCCGCCGTCCGCGAGGCGCACCGGCTGGACCTGCTCGCCGGTCACCGCTGAGCCGTGCCGCAGGGCGAAGATCACCACCCCGCTCACCACATGGTGTGACGTGCAGCCATCGGCTCCAGGCCTAGCGTCCTGGGCATGAACACATCGGTCGGTGGCCAGGACGAACCCGGCTGGTACGAGATCCACCTCCAGGGTCGGCTCGACCGGCGCTGGGAGGCCTGGTTCGACGGGATGACCCTRACCGCGAGGGCCGACGGCACCACGGTCCTGCGGGGCAGCGTCGCCGACCAGGCGGCCCTCCACGGCCTCCTGGCCAGGCTGCGCGACCTCGGTGTCCCGCTGGTCTCGGTCACCCCGTGCGAGCCCGGGGGACCACGATGACCACCCTGCAGCCGACGTCGTCGCCGTCCTCCGAGCGGGCAGGCCGGTCGGGCTGGCCGGTGCCCTCCGCCCTCGTCGCGCTGAGCGCGATCCCGGTCGCCGCCGGGACCCTCCGACTCGTGCAGCTCGCGGGTGGGCCCGACGTGATGCCGGCGGACGACCGGTTCGGCGGGTTCCCGCTGGCCCTGGTGCTGCACATCGTCGGCGCGGCGACGTACGCCGTCGTGGGTGCCCTGCRGTTCGTGCCGCGACTGCGCCGCGGCAGCTGGCACCGCCGCTCCGGACGCGTCCTCGCCGTCGCGGGCCTGCTCGTCGCCGGCTCCGCGCTCTGGCTGACCGTTGGCTACGCCCCGAAGCCCGGTACGGGCCACCTGCTCTTCTGGCTGCGACTGACCTTCGCCTCCGCGATGGCCGCCTGCCTCGTCCTGGGGTGTGCCGCGATCCGCCGCCGGGACGTCCCCGCGCACCGCGCGTGGATGATCCGCGCCTACGCCATCGGCCTGGCGGCCGGGACGCAGGCCTTCACCGAGGGCGTCGGCGCCGCGCTGTTCGGGACCGGCCAGGTGCGGGGCGACCTGGCCAAGGGGGCGGCGTGGGTCATCAACATCGCCGTGGCCGAGTGGGTCGTGCGCCGCTCCCCGCGGAGGAGCTGACCGGGTTGACAGAGTTCCCTGACGGTGGTTCCGGGTGGATGCTGGGACTGGCTGCCGACCCGGCGCCGGGCCAGGGACGGGGGACCCCGTGCGCCTTCCGCACGTCAGCGTCTGGGCCGCCTCCACGCCGCCCGGCGCCGACCGCGTCCCGGTGGGTCGAGGATTCGTCACCCTGTACGCGTTCTCCATGGGTGGCGTCACCCTGGCGCTCATCGCGCCGCTGCTGGTCTCGCTGGCGCTGAAGGTCAACTCCCTGGTCGGCCTCGACCGGGCCCCCGCGAGCCTGGCCCTCGTCACCGGGGTCGGTTCCCTCCTGGCGTTGGTCAGCAACCCCTTCTTCGGCCGGTTGAGCGACCGGACCACCTCACGCCTCGGGATGCGTCGACCCTGGATGCTGGCCGGGCTGGTCGGCGGGACGGTCGGCACCGTCATCGTCGCGGTGGCTCCGAGCATCCCGGTGGTCCTGCTCGGCTGGTGCCTCTCCCAGGTCTTCTTCAACGCCCTGCTCGCGGCCAACACCGCCGTGCTGCACGACCAGGTGCCGGCGATCCAGCGCGGGGCGGTGTCGGGCGTCCTCGGAGTCTGCGTGCCCGTGGCCTCGGTGGGCGGCACCTACCTGGTGCAGGCGTTCGACCACACGATGTCGGCCATGTTCCTGGTGCCCTGCGCGGTGGGTGGCGCCTGCGTGCTCGTGTTCCTGACCAGGCTGCGCGACCGCACGCTCGACGCCGCCGGGCGGGCGGCGTGGTCGATCAGGGAGATGGCTCGCTCGTTCTACGTCGATCCGCGGCGCAACCCGGACTTCGCGTGGGCATTCGCGTCGAGGTTCTCCTTCGTGACCGCGTTCGCCTTCCTGGTCACCTATCAGGCCTACTACCTCCTGGACGAGATCGGGAGCGCCGAGGGCGACGTGCCGCACCAGATCTTCCTCGGCACGCTCGTCCAGTCGGTGGCCGTCGTGGTCGTCTCGCCGCTCGCCGGCAGGCTTTCCGACCGCACGGGACGGCGCAAGGTGTTCGTGGTGGCGGCCGCGGTGACGTACGCCGTCGCACTGCTCCTCGTCGCCGGGGCCGACGACGTGGACGGCTACCTGGTCGGCATGGCGGTCGGCGGCACGGGCTTCGGCATGTACATGGCCGTCGACCTGGCGCTGGTCGTCGACGTGCTCCCCGACGGTGGTTCCGCTGCCAAGGACCTCGGCGTCCTCAACATCGCCGGCGCACTGCCCTTCGCCTTCGCGCCGGCGGTGGCCTCGGCCGTGCTCGCGGCCGGCGGCGGGAGCTACGCGGTGCTGTACGCCGTCGCGGCCGGCTGCGCCGTCGTGGGAGCCCTGGCCGTCCTCCCGATCCGGACGGTCCGGTAGGGCATCGGGTCGGGACGGGGAATGCCCACGCTGGTTGATGGTTGAACCAGTCATGAAGAAGATCGGGTTCCTGAACTTCGGCCACTGGACCGACTCGCCCCACTCGCAGGTGCGCAGCGCCTCCGACACCCTCCTGCAGTCGATCGAGCTGGCCGTGGCGGCCGAGGAGCTCGGCGTCGACGGCGCCTACTACCGCGTGCACCACTTCGCGAACCAGCTCGCCTCCCCGTTCCCGCTGCTGGCCGCCGTCGGCGCGCGGACCAGCAGGATCGAGATCGGCACGGGCGTCATCGACATGCGCTACGAGAACCCGCTCTACATGGTCGAGGACGCAGGGGCCGCCGACCTGATCTCCGGGGGACGGCTCCAGCTCGGCATCAGCCGGGGATCACCGGAGCAGGTGATCGAGGGGTGGCGCTATTTCGGCTACGCGCCCGAGGACGGCGAGACCGAGGCCGACATGGCGCGCCGGCACACCGAGGTGTTCCTCGACGTGCTGAGGGGTCAGGGCTTCGCCCAGCCCAACCCGCGCCCGATGTTCCCGAACCCTCCAGGCCTGCTGCGGCCCGAGCCGCACTCGGAGGGGTTGCGTCAGCGCATCTGGTGGGGCGCGTCGTCGGACGCGACCGCGCGGTGGGCCGCCGGCCAGGGCATGCACCTGATGAGCTCGACGCTCAAGGCCGACGAGACGGGCGAGCCGTTCCACGTCCAGCAGCGCAGGCAGATCGACGCCTTCCGCGAGGCCTGGGCCGAGGCCGGCCACGACGTCGAGCCGCGCGTGTCGGTGAGCCGGTCGATCATGCCGATCACCACGGACATGGACCGGGCCTACTTCGGCCACGAGGGCAGGAGCACCGACCAGATCGGCAACATCGAGGCCAACCTGCGGGCCGTCTTCGGACGGACCTACGCCGCCGAGCCGGACGTCCTGGTCGAGGAGCTCGCCCAGGACGAGGCGATCGCCGCGGCAGACACGCTGCTGCTGACCGTCCCCAACCAGCTCGGCGTCGACTACAACGCGCACCTGCTGGAGTCGCTGCTCACCGACGTGGCGCCGGGGCTCGGCTGGCGCTGAGCCTCCTCCGACCGCTCAGGCCGGACGACGTCCCAGCGTCAGGTAGGCCAGCGGTCCGAACGGCTGGATCGACATGGCGGGGGCCCACAGCGCCTTGGGGCCGCGGACCTGGTCTGCTGGGCGCCGCCTGAGGTCGCGCAGGCAGTAGGCCGTCAGGACGACCTCGACGATGCCGGAGACCACGATGATCCGCTGCTGGGTCGGGCTCAGGTCGGCCCACTTCTTCTTCTGCGCCATGGAAAGAACCTAAACCCTCCCTCATGCGGAGCGGCGGCGCACGGCCAGCCACAGGACCAGCGCGGAGAGCGGCAGCAGCAGCGCTCCGGTGATGAGCAGCCCGTTGGCGACGTCGTCGAGGACCGGCACCTCGGCGCCGACGGCGACCCGCGCCCGGACGGGTGCGGTGCCGTCGGCGCTCATGACGACCACCGTCCAGTCACCGTCCTGCGGCTCCCACGTCAGGACCTGGGACCCCGGGCCCGTGGCGGAGGCCACCCAGAAGCTCTGGTCGCCGGGAGGCAGGAGCGGGGTGCTGCCCTCGACGAACACCGTGTCGGGGCCGCGGTTGTCGCCGCCGGGGTCGGTGACGGTCGAGTGGGCGACCCCGCCCAGCCATGCGTCCGTGGCTCCGGTCGGCGCGATGCCGACGAACACGTCGGCCGGCACCCCGGGGCTCGCCACGACCCGGACCGTACCCAGCCAGCGGCTGGCGAGGTCGAGGTCCACCGAGCCGTCGTCGAGGTGGATGGCGCGCGAGGTGACCGCGACTCCGGGGGAGGTGAAGGTCGAGGAGTCGCTCATCAGGTAGCCGTTGTCGTCACGCAGGACGGTGTCGCCGATCTTGAGGGCCGCGCCCCCGGCCAGCAGGCCCAGCGCCCCCAACGCCATCAGGGACCCGAGGACCACCCC
The DNA here is from genome assembly GCF_056401085.1 of Nocardioides sp. P4_G4. Classification (NCBI taxonomy): domain Bacteria; kingdom Bacillati; phylum Actinomycetota; class Actinomycetes; order Propionibacteriales; family Nocardioidaceae; genus Nocardioides; species Nocardioides sp. P4_G4. Next base: position 30,546 of record NZ_JBFUKA010000006.1, on the reverse strand, counting down.
GAGGATGCGGCCGGGGCCCCACCGCTGGGCCGGCGGCGTCGCGCCGTACGGACTCGGAGCCGGCGGTGGACCCTGGGCGGGCGGCGGGCCCTGGGCGGGCGGTGGCTGCTCCGCGTAGGGCTGGTCTGTGAACGGCGACGCGCCGTACGGACTCGGGGCGGGCGGTGGGCCCTGGGCGGGCGGCCGCGCCGAGTCGAGCGCCAGCACCCCGGTGCCCGGGTCCTCGCCGCCCATGTCGAGGCGGAACGGCGGGTAGACGTCGGTCATCAGGCCGGCGTACGCGGCGACCCGCAGCACCCAGCGGTTGAGCCCCAGGACCAGGTCGAAGATGGTGCGCGGGTAGCGCCCGGTGAAGAGGAGCAGCACGCCGGCGAAGCAGACCAACAGCCCGATCAGCCCGCCGTTCCAGCCCTGCGAGACGTCGTCGCTGGAGGCGGCGTACGCGCCGCCGCCGAGGAAGAGGGCGAGCACGAGGTAGTGGGGGATGGCGAGCAGCCACCACTTCACGAGCACCAGTCCCCGCGACAGGTGGTCGGGGTAGGCGACCTCCAGGTGGGCGGGGTAGTCGGGACGCTCCTCGAGGGTGAAGGGCGGGTAGCGGTCGGTCCCCAGCCCGCCGTAGGTGTAGTAGGAGACCCGCCAGCTCCAGCGGAGCACCCCGACGTTGAAGTCGAAGATCGAGCGTGGGTAGCGCCCGGTGATGAGGATGGCGAAGAAGGCGACCACCGACAGCACCGCGAAGGCGACCCACAGCAGCGCCAGGACGATGAAGTGCGGGATCGCGAGCAGCCACTTCACCAGCCACAGCCACCGGCTGAGGTGGTCGTCGAGCTGGGCGTCGACGCGGACGGGGTAGCTGGGCGGATGGCTGGTGGGGTAGGTGGTCGAGCTCATGAGCGGCCTCCGGGGGCGAGTGGGACTGCAGGCGTCTCCAGTCCCACCGTGCGCCCGTCACGGCGGAGCCGTCAGGGCACAAGGTCACCCCCGCGAGGGGCGCCTGCCCCTGCCGGAGCGCCGGGCGCGCCGCTGACGCGGTCAGGGCGGCGCCACCGGCTCGAGGGCCTGCCGGGAGACTGGGGACATGGACCCTCGCCGTACCGTCTTCCGCTCCGACGACCCGGACGTGAACGTCTACCGCCTCCTGACCGCACTGGTCGTGCCGCGACCGATCGCCTGGGTGTCGAGCCTGTCCGCGGACGGTGTCGGCAACCTGGCCCCGCACTCCTTCTTCACCGTGTCGTGCGCCAACCCGCCGATCGTGCAGTTCACCTCGGTGGGCGACAAGGACACGCTCGCCAACGTGCGGGCCACGGGGGAGTTCGTGGTCAACGTGGCCTCGCGCCCGCTGATGGACCAGGTCAACGACTCCTCGGCGGGCTTCGAGCCCGGCATCGACGAGGCCCAGGCCCTCGGCATCGAGACCGAGCCCAGCCTGCTCGTGGCCCCACGCCGGGTCGTCGCGTCGCCGGCCTCGCTCGAGTGCACGCTGCACTCGACCCTCGAGCTCGGTGACTCCACCCTGGTGCTCGGCCGCGTCGTGGCCACCACCGTCCGTACCGAGGTGCTCGTCGAAGGCCACCCCTCGATGGAGCACCTGGAGCCGGTCTCCCGGCTCGGCCGCGACGAGTGGGGGCTGCCTCCGGAGGTCGTCAGGCTGACCCGCCCGCGCTGACGGGCGGTACGTTGGCCGGCATGAGCGCGGAGTGGGTGCTGGTCCTCAACTGCGGCAGCTCATCGGTCAAGCTGGCGCTCGTGGACCCCGCCTCCGGCGAGCGCCGGCTGACCGGCCTCGCCGAGCGCGTCGGGAGCAGCGAGGCGACGGTGCACCTCCGCCGTGGCGACGTCGAGCAGACGAGCGTCCCGGCCGACCCGTCGTCCCGAGGAGCGCTCACCCACCTGGTCGCCTCGCTCACCGACGAGGAGCGTGCCGGGCTGGTGGGGGTGGGGCACCGGGTCGTGCACGGTGGCAGCCGCTTCAGCGCATCCGTCGGGGTCGACGACGAGGTCCTGGCCGACCTCCGCTCGCTCGTCGACCTCGCGCCGCTGCACATGCCCGCCAACCTGCTCGGCATCGAGACCGCCCGTGACGCGCTGCCCGGCCTTGCCCAGGTCGCGGTCTTCGACACGGCGTTCCACCAGACGATGCCGCCGGTCGCCTACCGCTACGCCGTCCCGCAGGAGTGGTACGACGACCACGACGTGCGGCGCTACGGCTTCCACGGCACGAGCCACCGCTTCGTCAGCGCGCAGTCGGCCGAGGTGCTCGACCGACCCTTCGAGGACCTCCGCCTCGTGGTCCTGCACCTCGGCAACGGATGCAGCGCGGCCGCCGTCCGCGGCGGGGAGTCGGTCGACACCACGATGGGGCTGACCCCGCTCGAGGGGCTCGTGATGGGGACCCGGAGCGGCGACGTCGACCCGGGGCTGCTCGGCTACGTGGCCCGGCGCCTCGACCTCGACGTGGAGGGGGTGGTCGACGCGCTCAACACCCGCAGCGGGCTGCTGGCCCTGTCGGGCCTCAGCAACGACATGCGCACCGTGTGCGACGCCGCCGCGCAGGGCTCGCAGGACGCCGCGCTCGCGCTCGACGTGTTCGCCTACCGGGCGGCCAAGTCCGTCGGCGCCCTGGCCGTGGCGCTCGGCGGGCTCGACGCCGTGGTCTTCACCGGCGGCATCGGCGAGCACTCCGCGGAGGTACGCCGCCGCATCCTGTCCCACCTCGGCGTGCTGGGGCTGCACGAGGACCCGGCCGCCAACGCCGACCACGGCCGGGGGACCGGCGGACGCGTGAGCCGGGACGGCGACCGCGTCGCGATCGTCGTACCCACCGACGAGGAGCTGCTCATCGCCCGCGACACCGCGGAGCTGGCCCGGGAGGTGGCTCGATGACCCGCACGCTGCTAGTGGCCCCCACCAGCCACGGGGTCGGTCTCACGGCCACCTGCCTCGGGCTGGTGCACGCCCTGGAGCGGCAGGGGGTGTCGGTCGGCTTCTACAAGCCGCTGGCCCAGCCCCGCGCCCGCGGCGCCGACGAGGACCGTTCCACCGCCCTGGTCCGGCTCACGTCCACGCTCCACCCCCCGGAGCCGATCTCGGCCGCCCGCGTGGAGCAGGCGCTCTCGCGCAACGAGCTGGACTCGCTGCTGGAGGACGTGGTCGCGGCCGCGGAGCCGCTGGTGGCCGAGCACGACGTCGTGGTGGTCGAGGGCCTCGTCCCCGGCTCGGGCCTGGTCTATGCCGGGCGCACCAACGTCGCGCTGGCCAAGGCGCTGGACGCCGACGTCCTGCTCGTGGGAGCGCCCGAGAGCAGCGAGGACCTCGAGCACCTCGCCGAGACGATGGAGATCACCGCGCGCACCTACCAAGGCGGCGAGCGCCGACGGGTGGTGGGCGCCGTGGTCAACCGGGTCCCCGACCTGACGCCCGCGCGGAACACCGAGATCCGGGGGCTCCTGGGCCGCCGTGACCTCGCGCTCGTCGGGGCGGTGCCCGTCCGGCCCGAGCTCGGGTGGCCGCGGGTCTCCGACGCGGTCCGCGGCCTCGACGTGCGGGTGCTCAACGCCGGGGAGCAGGACCGCCGGGTCAAGCACGTCATCGTCGGCGCCCAGGCGGTGCCGGGGATCCTGCCCCTGCTGCGCGAGGGGCTGCTGCTCATCGTGCCGGGTGACCGCGACGAGATCATCCTGTCCGCCTGCCTGGCCGCGATGAACGGCATCCGCTTCGCCGGGCTGCTGCTCACCCTGGGCGTGGAGCCGGACCCGCGGGTGTGGGAGCTGTGCCGGGGGGCCGCTGCCACCGGGTTGCCCGTCCTGCTGACCGAGCGCAACAGCTACGAGACCGCCACCACCGTGCACGACATGGACCCCGAGGTGCCGGTCGACGACAGCGAGCGTGCCGGGCTGGTGATGACGGCGGTGGCCGACGCGCTCGACCCCGACTGGCTGGCCACGCTGCCCACTCGCGACCACGTTCCGCGGCTGAGCCCCCCGGCCTTCCGACGCCGGCTCGCGACCGCGGCCCGCGAGGCCGACCGCAGGATCGTGCTGCCCGAGGGCACCGAGCCCCGCACGATCCGGGCGGCGGTGACCGCCCACCACATGGGGATCGCCCGGTGCGTGCTGCTCGGCGCCCCCGACGAGGTGGCCGCACAGGCCGAGGCCCAGGGCCTCGAGCTGCCCCCCGGCGTCGAGGTCGTCGACCCGGCGGCCGTGAGCGAGCGGTACGTCGACGCGCTCGTCGAGGCCCGTCGCCACAAGGGGATGACCCCCGACATCGCCCGCAACCAGCTCGACGACACCATCACGCTCGGGACCATGATGCTGCGCCTCGACGAGGTGGACGGCATGGTCGCCGGCGCCGTGCACACCACCGCCGCGACGCTGCGTCCCGCCCTCCAGCTCCTCGGCCCGGCGCCGGGCGCGCGGCTCGTCTCGTCCGTGTTCTTCATGTGCCTGCCCGACGAGGTGGTGATCTACGGCGACTGTGCGGTCAACCCGGACCCGGACGCGCAGCAGCTCGCCGACATCGCCGTGCAGAGCGCGGCCTCGGCCCGTCGGTTCGGCATCGAGCCGCGCGTGGCGATGATCAGCTTCAGCACCGGCACGTCCGGGGCAGGTGCGGACGTCGTCAAGGTCACCGAGGCGACGCGCATGGTGCGCGAGCGCGAGCCCGGCCTGCTCGTCGACGGCCCGTTGCAGTACGACGCCGCCGCCATCGCCTCGGTGGCGCGCAGCAAGGCCCCCGACAGCCCGGTGGCGGGGCGGGCCAACGTCTTCGTCTTCCCGGACCTCAACACCGGCAACACGACGTACAAGGCCGTGCAGCGCAGCGCCGACGTGATCTCGATCGGGCCGATGCTCCAGGGGCTGGCCAAGCCCGTCAACGACCTCTCGCGCGGCGCGCTGGTGGAGGACATCGTCTACACCATCGCGATCACCGCCATCCAGGGGATGCCGGTCACCTGAGGCGCCGGGCCGGGGTCAATCCCGCGCCGACTCCGGCGGGAAGCCCCCGGTGGCGACCGGTCCCCAGTGGTCGGGGGTGATCCGGATCAGCGACTTGCCCTGGTCGCGCATGGCCCGGCGGTACTCGTCCCAGTCCGAGTGCTCGCCGGCGATGTTGCGGAAGTACTCCACGAACGGCTCGACGTCGTCGACGGCGTCGATGACCTCGGCGGTGCCGTCCACCTGCACCCACGGGTCGTCCCACTCGTCGGAGACGACCACGACGCTCACCTCGGGGCGGGTGCGGGCGTTGCGGGTCTTGGCGCGCTGGGGGTAGCTGGAGATCACGAGGCGTCCGGAGTCGTCGACGCCGCCGGTGACCGGGGAGGCCTGGGGGCTGCCGTCGCTGCGCCGGGTGATGAGGACCATTCGGTGCCGGGGTCGGACGAAGTCGAGCATCTCGGCGCGCTCCACGCGGGTGTTGGTGGCGATCTTGGGGGCCATGGTTCCTCCTGGGTCGGCGACCGGACCCCCCGATCGTGGCACGCCCACCCCGGGGCTTGAATGGGTCCATGACCACATCGACCCAGATCCGCATGGCCGCCCGACCCGTCGGCGAGCCGGCCGACACCGACTTCGAGGTCACCACCGAGGAGCTGCCCGTGCTCGCCGAGGGCCAGGTGCTGCTCCGCACCCTCTACCTSTCCCTGGACCCCTACATGCGGGGCCGGATGAGTGCCGCCAAGTCGTACGCCGCACCGCTCGAGGTCGGCGACGTGATGCTCGGCGGCACGGTGTGCGAGGTCGTCGAGTCGCGCGCCGAGTCCCGCGCGGTGGGCGACGTCGTGCTGGCCTTCGCCGGCTGGCAGACCCACGCCGTGGTCGACGCCCGACACACCCGCCGCATCGACCCCGACGCCGCGCCGGTCAGCACCGCGCTGGGCGTGCTCGGCATGCCCGGCTTCACGGCGTACGCCGGGCTGCTGGTGCTGGGCCGTCCGCAGGCGGGCGAGACCGTGGTCACCGCCGCGGCCGCCGGCCCGGTCGGCTCGGCCGTCGGCCAGATCGCCAAGGTCAAGGGCGCCCGTGCGGTGGGCATCGCCGGCGGGGCGGAGAAGTGCCGCATCCTCCTCGAGGACTACGGCTTCGACGCCGCGGTCGACCACCGCTCGCCGACCTTCGCCGACGACCTGGCCGCCGCGACCCCTGACGGCATCGACGTCTACTTCGAGAACGTCGGCGGCGACGTCGCCGCGGCGGTCACCCGCCGCCTCAACCGCTTCGCCCRGATCCCGGTCTGCGGGCTCGTCGCGGGCTACAACGCCACGAGCGCGCCCGAGGGTCCGGACCAGCTGCCGGCGTTCATGGGCAAGGTGCTGGCGCTGAGCCTCACCGTGCGCGGCTTCATCCAGGACGAGTTCGTCGCCGAGCACCACGAGGACTTCCTGCGGGAGATGAGCGGGTGGGTCGCCGACGGGTCGGTGCGCTACCGCGAGGACGTCGTCGACGGCCTCGAGGCCGCCCCGGAGGCGTTCCGCGGCCTGCTCGTCGGGCGCAACGTGGGCAAGCTGCTGGTGCGGGTCGCCCCCGAGGGGTGAGCCGCGCCGGCCGGGACCTCCGAGAGTTGGGGAAAGAGATCGCTGCGAGGGGTCGGCCGACCACTCAGGGAGCAGGATGGGGTGTGATCCACCGTCCGGCCGAGGAGTCGACATGAGATCTCGTTGCACCCGGCTCGCGGCCCTCGTCGCCGTCCTGCTCGGCGCCGGCCTCCTGGCCGGGTGCCAGGGAGCCGCGACGGAGCCGTCGGATCCCAGCGCGCCCGCCGCCCGGCCGAGTGCGGACCCGCGCCAGCCGGTGACCAAGCTCCTCGTGTTCGTCGTGGAGAACCACTCCCTGGACGAGATGCGCGCCCAGATGCCCGAGGCCTTCGGGCTGGCCGAGGAGTACGGCTACGCGACCCGGTACCACGCACTCACCCACCCGTCCCTGCCCAACTACCTCGCGATGGCCGGCGGGGACACCTTCGGGATCTCCGACGACAACTTCCCCGTCGCGCACGTGCTCCACGGCTCCTCGGTCTTCGGCCAGGCGATCGGGGCCGGCCTGACCGCGAAGGTGTACGCCGAGGGGATGCCGGGCACCTGCGCCCTCGAGACCGGCGGCGAGCGCTACGCGGTGAAGCACAACCCGTGGGCCTACTTCGTCGACGAGCGGACGGAGTGCGAGCGCTACGACGTGCCGCTGGACGAGCTCGCCGACGACGCGGCGTCGGGCGACCTGCCGAACGCCGGGCTCGTCGTGCCCGACCTGTGCCACGACGCCCACGACGAGGGATGCGACCTCGGCGGCGCCGACGCCTGGGTCGCCGACCAGGTGGGGGCGGTGATGGCCGGGCCGGACTTCGCGTCAGGTCGCCTGGCGATCGTGCTCACGGCCGACGAGGACGACCGTCACCAGGACAATCTCGTGCTGACCACCGTGGTGCACCCCAGCCAGCAGGGGCACGTCGTCGACACCCCGCTGACCCACTACAGCCTCGCGCGCCTCTACGACGAGGTGCTGGGTGTGCCGCCCCTGCGGCAGGCCGCGACCGCACCGGACATGGCCCGGGCGTTCGGCCTCCCGCTGTCTCCCGGCTAGGTGCGCCGCGCGTGCCGTCCGCCGCCGGTCCGCTGGGCCTGCTCCAGCAGCAGCGGGTCGTGGGAGTTGACCAGGAGGACCCCGGGCTCGCGCCCGCCGTACAGCCGGGAGAGCCGCTCGTGGTTGGCCTGCACCAGGTCCCGGTCGTGGGCGACGGTCCGCTCCATCCTGCGCAGCGTGGCCGGCGCGGAGCCCGACCCGTCGACCTGGCCGTGGTGGTAGAACGCGTCCCCGGCGTGGAGCACCCAGTGGTCCCCGGCGTCGACGGCGACCGCGGCGTGCCCCCGGGTGTGGCCCGGGAGGGCGATCAGCACGATGCCGGGGGCGACGCCCTCGAGCTCCACCGCGGTGAAGCCCCACCACTGGTCGCCCGAGGCGGGGGAGTGCTCGATGAGCGTCGGGGCGTGGGCCCGCTGGGCCGCCCGGTAGCGGTTGCGCTCGATGCGGGTCCGGGGCGAGACCGCGGCCCCGAGCTCGTTGGACGTCAGGTGCACCGCGGCGCCCGGGAAGTCGGCGAGCCCGCCGACGTGGTCGGCGTCGAAGTGCGTGAGCACGATCGAGGTGACGTCACGCGCCGAGAACCCCAGCCCCTCCACCTGGCGGAGCGCGGTCTCGGCGGGGTCGAGCACCGGCCGCGTCAGGCGACGGGCGGGTCCCAGGCGGGTCGCGGGGTCGCGGACGTCCTCGAGGCCGAACCCGGAGTCGACCAGGACCAGCCCGGTGGGGGTCTCGACCAGCAGGACGTGGCAGACCAGGTCCGGCGTGAGACGCGGACGCATGGTGCCGCAGTTGAGGTGGTGGACCTTCATCCGGCAAGGATCGGGCCCGTCACCGTGGCGCGCCAGCGCACCGCGCGCCTGACTGGACCGCTCGAGCCAATCTTTACCCAGCCGGGCGGGACCCGCCGGTGCACGCTTTCGCGCGGGACGGAGGTAACATGGGGCCACTTCGCCCCCCGGTCGAGCCAGATCCGGGTGGCAGAGGCCCCGGCATTCGCGTGCGGCTCGTGACGTTCTGTCACCGCCGCACGGCCCCGGGGGAGACAGCGTCGTACCGGGGAAGAACGTGTGCGGCGACGTTGTCCGGCGTAGGCGCGTCGGGCATCCGAGGAGGACGTGAGTGGCTCAGCGAGGCCGACGCCAGACCGCGCAGCGCCGAGGTGGCAACACCAAGGTCAAGCGACTGGACAACGAGGGCATCATCCCGGTGCTCGCCCGCGCCGTGCGCGAGGTCGAGCAGGCCGCCGAACGCGGCAAGGTGATGCCCCACGGCCGGGCGACCTTCCAGGTGGTCGCGCTGCTGGTGCGCGAGGAACGCTCGCGGATCAACGCCGACACCGAGGTCGCCGAGGGACGTCGGGGCGAGCAGCTCAAGCGCCTCGACGGCATCGCCACCATCCTGGCCAAGACCGCCGCGCGCGACACCTCGCTGCTGCAGCTGCTGGCCGAGGACGCCGAGATCTCCGAGGGCGCGCGTGCGCTGCGCCGGCAGATGCTCAAGCAGGCCGGCATCGACGCCCCCGCGGACGTCGAGCCCCCCAAGCCGGACACCGCCGCGAGCTCGTCGCCGCGCCGCGTCGTCCCCCAGTCGGTCGTCGCCCGCCAGCTCGCCAACCCGTTCCTCGTGCCGGACTTCTCGGCCGCCGACCTGAGCCGCCCGCAGGCGCGCCGGTTGGCCAACTGGGAGCTCCTCGAGCCGCTGTTCAAGTCCTTCGAGTACGTCGGCGGCGGAGCCTCCGCCTGCATGACGCTCCCGGCCCCCGACGCGGCCCGCACGCCGGGCGTGGCCCTGATGCCCCACCAGAAGCAGCTGGTCGCCTCCGCCGCCCAGGGACACCGCACGTTCCTGCTCGCCGACGAGCCCGGCCTCGGCAAGACGGCCCAGGCCCTGATGGCCGCCCAGGCCGCCGACGCCTACCCGCTGCTGTGCGTGGTGCCCAACGTCGTCAAGGCCAACTGGGCCCACGAGGTGAGCCTGTGGACCCCGCACCGCACCGTCACCGTCATCCACGGCGACGGCGAGACCGTCGACGGCTTCGCCGACATCGTGATCGTCAACTACGAGGTCCTCGACCGGCACGTCGGCTGGCTCGGCGACCACGGGTTCCGCGGCATGGTCGTCGACGAGGCCCACTTCATCAAGAACAAGTCCTCGCAGCGCAGCCAGCACGTGCTCGAGCTGTCCCAGCGCCTGCGCGCCCGGGTCGCCCGCCCGCTGCTGATGGCCCTGACCGGCACCCCGCTGATCAACGACATCGAGGACTTCCGCGCGATCTGGCAGTTCCTGGGCTGGATCGACGACCAGAAGCCGCTCGCCGAGCTGATGAACAAGCTCGAGGACACCGGTCTCATGCCGGGGGAGCCGGGCTTCTACCCCAACGCCCGCCGCTCGGTCGTCGAGATGGGCATCGTGCGCCGCAAGAAGATCGACGTCGCCGCCGACATCCCCGCCCGCCGGGTGGCCGACCTGCCGGTCGAGCTCGAGGGCGCCGAGGGCCGCTCCATCCGCGAGGCCGAGCGTGAGCTGGCCCGCCGACTCGTCTCCCGCTACGACGCGGCGCTCGAGGCGCGCACGTCCGGGCCGGAGTTCGACGGCATCGACCGCGACCTCGTACGCCGGGTGGCCAAGTGGGAGCGCGAGGACATGGAGGCCGCCAAGGACGGCGAGAACGTCTTCTCCATGATGCGCCGCATCGGTCGCGCCAAGGCCGGGCTCGCCGCCGACTACACCGCCCAGCTGGCCCGCAGCGTCGGCAAGGTCGTCTTCTTCGCCAAGCACGTGGACGTGATGGACGAGGCGGAGGAGAGCTTCGCCCGTCGCGGCATCAGCTACGTGTCGATCCGCGGCGACCAGACGGCCAAGGCCCGCGCCGCGGCCCTGGAGTCCTTCACGAAGGACCCCGAGACCTCGATCATCGTCTGCTCGCTCTCCGCTGCGGGTGTCGGCCTCAACCTGCAGGTCGCCTCCAACATGGTGCTGGCTGAGCTCTCCTGGACCGACGCCGAGCAGACCCAGGCGATCGACCGCATCCACCGCATCGGTCAGTCCGAGCCGGTCACCGCGTGGCGCATCATCGCCGCGCAGACGATCGACTCCAAGATCGCCGAGCTGATCGACAGCAAGGCCGGCCTGGCCGCTCGTGCCCTCGACGGGGCCGACGAGATCGCGTCGTCGGTGGACGTCCAGCTCGAGGCCCTGGTCCGCCTGCTCGACGAGGCCCTGGAGGACCGCCACCGCTGACCGGTCGCCCGCGCCGGCGCTGCCCCCTAGGGGTGGAGCCGGGGCATGGTCCTGTCCCACGGGGTACGACACCTGGCGTGAGCATCACGAGGGAGGCCCTGGGGAGGGACGCCCGGTCCGGCAGCGGGACGCTGCGGATCGCGAGCGTGCCCTCCGGTCATGTCTACGTCCGGCACCTGTCGCCCGTCGACGGCGTGGACGCGGTCGAGCGACTGCGCGACCCGGACCCCGACGACCCGCGCCGCTCCGCCCAGCAGCGCTGGTGGCCACCCGTGATGCTGCGGCCCGACTGGGCCGCTACCGCGGACATCGACGTGTTCCACGTCCAGTTCGGCTTCGACACGTGCACGCCCGACGAGCTGCGCGAGCTGGTGGGGGTGCTGCGTCGTCGGGGGATCCCGCTCGTCGTCACGGTGCACGACCTGCGCAACCCCCACCACGCGGACCGGCGCGAGCACGATGCGCAGCTCGACGTGCTGGTGCCCGCGGCCGATGCGGTCATCACGCTGACGGCCGGGGCCGCGGCGCAGATCGCCCGTCGGTGGGGTGTCGAGGCGCTCGTGCTGCCGCACCCCCACGTCGTGGACCTCGACACGGCCCGCACCCTGCGGGAGCGGCCGGCCGGTGGCCCGTGGACCGTGGGACTGCACGTCAAGAGCCTGCGGGCCAGCATGGACCCGCTCGCGATCCTGCCGACCCTGGTCGAGCAGGTGCGGGCCGTGCCCGACGCCCGGCTGCTGGTCAACGGGCACCGCGACGTCCTCGACGAGGGTGGGTCGCGACGAGACGCGGCGCTGGCGGCGTACATCGAGGAGGCGCAGCAGCGTGGCGACCTGGAGCTGCAGGTCCACGACTACCTGTCGGACGACGAGCTCTGGGACTACCTCGCCGGCCTCGACGTGTCCGTGCTGCCCTACCGCTTCGGCACCCACTCCGGGTGGCTGGAGGCCTGTCGGGACCTGGGGACCACCGTCGTGGCGCCCGACTGCGGCTTCTACGCCGACCAGGGACCGATCCTCACCTACCGCATGGACGAGCACCGGTACGACGCCGACTCCCTGGCCGCGGCCCTCCGCACTGCGCGCACCGACCCGCCCCCGCCGGCCGACCTCGACGCGCGCCGCGACCAGCGTGCGGGCGTCGCGGCGGCCCACCTCGACCTCTACCGAAGGTTGCTGGCGTGAGGCCGCTGCGGATCTGCATCATCGGGTCCAGCAGGTTCCCCATCCGCGAGCCCTTCGCCGGGGGCCTCGAGGCCCACACCCACGCCCTGGCGCGGCGGTTGTCGGAGCGCGGCCACGAGGTCACGCTGTTCGCTGCACCCGGCTCGGACCCGGCGCTGGGCGTCGAGGAGCTGGCGGTGGAGCAGCTGGAGCCCGGCGTGGGAGAGCGGTCGGACACGTCGAACCCGCCGCACTGGTGGATGCAGGAGCACCACGCCTACCAGGGCCTGATGCTCGACCTGATGCGTCGGGGGCACGAGCGCTTCGACGTCATCCACAACAACAGCATCCACCACCTCCCGGTCGCCATGGCCGACGTGCTGCAGATCCCCATGGTGACGTCGTTGCACACGCCGCCGACCCCGTGGTTGCGGTCGGCGCTGGCCCACGTCTCGCCGCGCGCCGTCTTCGTCTCGGTCAGCCAGTGCACGGCCGACGCCTGGCAGGACGCGGTCGCGAGCCGGGCGATCCTCAACGGCGTCGACACCGACCGGTGGGTGCCGGGACCCGGGGGCGGGCCGGCCGTCTGGAGCGGGCGCATGGTCCCCGAGAAGGCACCGCACCTGGCCATCGACGCCGCCCGACGGGCTGGGATGCCGCTGCTGCTCGCGGGCCCGGTGCTGGACGAGGAGTACGTCGAGCGCGAGGTCCGACCGCGGCTGGGCGACGACGTGCGCCACGTCGGGCACCTCGACCAGCGGGCACTGTGCGAGCTCGTCGGCGCGGCGCGGGTCGCCGTGGTGACCCCGGACTGGGACGAGCCCTACGGTCTCGTGGCCGCCGAGGCGATGGCCTGCGGGACCCCCGTGGCGGCCCTCGACCGCGGCGCGATGCGCGAGGTGGTCGTGCCGGGCGGTGGGGTGCTCGCCGACCCGCACGATCCCGGGGCACTGGCCGACGCCATGGTGGCCGCGGCCCGGCTCGACCGGGACGTGGTGCGGCGTACGGCGGTCGAGCACTGCTCGCTGGAGCGGATGGTGGACGCCTACGAGCAGGTCTACGCCCAGGCGCTCGAGCGGCCGCGGGTGGTCGCGTGATCGCCTACTACGTCCACCACCACGGCCACGGTCACCTCCACCGGGCGCTGGTGCTGGCGGCCGCGTGCCGCCTGCCCGTCGTCGGGCTCTCCTCGCTGCCCCGACCCGGGGAGTGGACGGGGGAGTGGGTGCAGCTGGCCCGCGACGACGCCGGTCCGGGTCCGCGTGAGGCCTCCGCGCGGGGGCAGCTGCACTGGGCGCCCCTCGACGACGACGGCCTGCGGTGCCGGATGGCGACCGTGTCGGCGTGGATCGCCGAGCACCGGCCGTCGGTGCTGGTCTCGGACGTCTCGGTGGAGGTGGCGATGCTCGCCCGCCTGCACGGGGTGCCCGTGGTGTCCGTGGTCCTGCCGGGGGATCGTGGCGACGCCCCCCACCGTGCGGGGTTCGGGCTCTCCAGCGAGCTCGTGTCCTTCTGGCCCGAGTCCGCACGGGGCATGGTCCGCGGGCTCGCCCCCGCCGACGCGGCCCGGCTGCGCTGCTTGGGGGCGCTGTCGCGCTTCGGTGGCGACGAGCTGGCCGGGCGTCGGCGCGACGACGGCGTACGACGTGTGGTCGTGCTCAACGGCTCGGGGGGCGGCGGCCCCACGGCCGAGGCGCTCGAGCAGGCCCGGGCGTCCGCGCCCGGCTGGGACTGGCAGGTGCTCGGGGGGCCCTCGGGGACGTGGGTGGACGACCCGACGGCGGCACTGCGCGACGCCGACGTGGTCGTCACCCACGCGGGCCAGAACGCCCTCGCCGAGGTCGCGACGGCCCGTCGGCCGGCCGTGGTCGTCCCGCAGGAGCGCCCGCACGACGAGCAGCGCACGACGGCCGGGGTGCTGGCCCGGGGTGGCTGGCCTGTGGTCGTGCACGAGCGTTGGCCCGACGGAGGCTGGGGTGCGCGGCTCGACCTGGCCGCGCGGCTCGACGGCGAGCGGTGGGCCTCGTGGTGCGACGGACGCGCCGTGCACCGCTTCGTCGGGGTCGTGCACGCCGTGGCGGCCGAGTCCGGGACGGAGGCGGGGTCGTGACCGTCGCCGTCCTCACCATCGTCCACGGCCGGGGGGCCCACCTGCGGGCCCAGCACGCCAGCCTCGCCCGAGGTGGTGCGCCCGACCACTACGTCGTGAGCGCCATGGGGGACCGCTCGGTGGTGGGGTGGCACCCGGCCGCCCCGCCCACGCCCGACGTCGTCGAGGTCCACGTCCAGACGGGGATGCTGCCGCTGGCCGCGTCCCGCAACGCGGCCGCCTCCCGGGCGCTGTCCCTGGGGGCGGACGTGCTCGTCTTCCTCGACGTGGACTGCCTGGCCGGTCCCTCGCTCGTCCAGGCGTACGCCGACGCGGCCCGCGAGTGCCGCGACGTCCTGTGGTCCGGGCCCGTCACCTACCTGCAGCCGCCGGGGGAGCACGGCTATCCGCTCGACGGGCTCGACGCCCTGGACGCCCCGCACCCGTCACGGCCCGCCCCGGCCCCCGGCGAGCGCAGCCTCGGGGGCGACCCGGACCTCTTCTGGTCGTTGTCCTTCGCGGTGCACGCCGATGGCTGGCGGCGTACCGGCGGGTTCTGCGAGAGCTACGTCGGCTACGGCGCCGAGGACACCGACTTCGCCGCCTCGGCCACCGCCGCCGGTCTCACGATGGGATGGCTCGGCAGCGCGCGCGCCTACCACCAGCACCACCCGACGTCGTCCCCGCCGGTGCAGCACCTCGCCGACATCCTGCACAACGGAGCGCTGTTCCGACGGCGCTGGGGACGGTGGCCGATGGAGGGGTGGCTGCTCGAGTTCGAGCGGATGGGGCTCGTCGAGCGCGAGGACGGGGAGTGGCGGCTGACGTCGTCGGGACGGGTCGCGACCCGCGCCTGAGCCAGCTCTCCGGGCCGGGCCAGCCAGTCAGCCCATCAGCCGGCGGGCGAGGGGGAGCGGCAGGTGCTTGAGCGCGAACCCCACGGGCTCCCACGGCCAGCCGGGGACCCTCGCGGACGCCTTCTCCTTCTCGATGGCCGCGACCATCGACCGCACGCCGCGCTCGGTGGAGGCGACCATCGGCGTGGCCTTCGAGGTGGCCGACATCTCCGAGACGATGAAGCCGGGGTAGAGCACCGTCACCTTGATCGGGGTGCCCATGACGTCGGCGCGGAAGCCCTCGGCCAGGTGGGCGACCGCGGCCTTGGACGCGGCGTACGTCGTGATGTTGCCGGGCATCCCGCGCATGGCGGAGATGGAGGAGATCATCACCAGGTGGCCGGCGTCCTGGGCGCGGAAGATCTCCGCGGCGGCCTCGGTCTGCGCGAGCGCCCCGAGGACGTTGGTCGTCGCGGTCTCCCGGTTGGCGTCGAAGCGCCCGGTGCCCAGGGGCTGGCCCTTGCCGAGGCCGGCGTTGACCACCACCCGGTCCAGCGTGCCGAAGGCGTCGCGGAACTCGCCGAACACGCGGAACACGGCGTCGTGGTCGGTGACGTCGAGCGCGCGGAGCTCCACGCGTACGCCGGGATGGGCGGCGGCGATCTCGTCGCGCAGCGTCTCGAGCCGGTCCGTACGCCGCGCGCACAGCGCCAGGTCGTGCCCGAGGGCGGCGAACTGGCGGGCCATCTCGGCGCCGAGGCCCGAGGAGGCGCCGGTGATGAGGACGGTCGACATGGGGTTCCTATCGGTAGGTGACGGCGTCGGGGGCGAGGTGCGAGTGCTCGTTGACGGTGAGCAGGGTGATGCCACGACTGCCGCTGACCAGCTTGGTGACGCCGGTGTTGACGGTGACCGCGTTGAGGCGCAGCCAGAGCGCGGCGTCGCCGCCGAGCGCCGAGGCGGCCGCCCAGCCCATCGGGCCGCCGCTGGTGAAGACGACCGCGGTGCCGCCGTCGGCCACCGATGCCGCGGCACGCGCCAACGCGCCCTCCACGCGGTCGGTGAAGGAGGCGAAGGACTCGGTGTAGTCGGCGTCGTGCGCGCCGCCGGTCCATCGGCCGGTGGCCTCGGCGAACCAGCTCTGGAACAGACCCGGGCTCGACATCACGTCCACCCCCTCGGGCGCGGGGTGGCGGGAGAGCACCTGGAGGTGGTCGAACTCGTTCCACCCCTCGTCGGTGACCACCTCGGGCTTCCAGCCGGCGGCCTCGAGGGCCGCGGTGGCGGTCTGGTGGTGGCGCCGCATCGCGCCGGCGACCAGGACGGTGGGCTCGACGCCGCGGGCCGCGAGGGCGGCGCCGAGGACGGCGGACTGCTCGACCCCGCGCCCGGAGAGGACGTCGTAGTCGTCGGCCCCCCAGGACGCCTGGCCGTGTCGGACCAGCAGGACCTGGCTCACCGCGCGCTCACCGGCGCATCAGCCCGTCGACCCGGGTGCCGACCATCCGCACCGCGTCGCCGAAGAGCCCGTAGACCTCGTTGGTGGTCTGACCGGCGACGTAGCGGTAGTAGATCTGCTGGGCGATCACGGCCAGCCGGAACAGGCCGAAGACCTCGTAGAAGCACCACTGCTCGGGGGTGACCGACAGCCCCATCCGATCGCAGTAGCGCGCCACGAACTCGTCGCGGGTCAGCATCCCGGGCAGGTGCGTGGGCACCCGCCGCATCATCTGCCAACCGTCGTCGTCGTCCGCCTCGACCCAGTAGGCCATCGAGCCGGCCAGGTCCATCAGCGGGTCGCCGAGCGTGGCCATCTCCCAGTCGAGCACGCCGACGACGCGGGTGACGTCGTCGGCGGACAGGACGAGGTTGTCGAGCTTGTAGTCGTTGTGGATGACGCAGGTCGCGACGTCCTCGGGCTGGTGCTCGGCCAGCCACGCCATCACGTCCTCGTAGTCGGGCACGTCGTCGGTGCGGGCGTTGCGGTAGCGCACCGACCAGCCCTCCACCTGCCGTCGTACGTAGCCGGTGCCCTTGCCGAGGTCGGTGAGGCCGGCCGCGTCGGCGTCGACGCTGTGCAGCTCGACGAGCACGTCGACGGCCCGCAGGCACAGCTCCCGCGCCTGCTCGGAGGACAGGGGTACGTCGCGCGGCCACTCGCTGCGGGGGATCACCCCGTCGATGCGCTCCATCGCGTAGAAGTCGGCACCGATGACCGACGGGTCGTCGCAGAAGGCGACCATCGGCGCGACGTAGGCGAAGACCGGCGCGAGAGCGGTCTGGATGGCGAACTCGCGGTGCATGTCGTGCGCGCCCCGGGCCTTGGTGCCGGCCGGCGCGCGGCGCAGGACCAGGTCCCGCGCCGGGTAGCGGAGCAGGTAGGTGAGGTTGGAGGCTCCGCCGGAGAACTGGCGCACCTCGGGGGTGCCGCCGAGGCCGGTGGCGTCGGCGGCGTGGGTGCGCAGCCAGGCGGCGACCGCCCCCACGTCAAAGGCGTCCTCGTCGCGGACCAGCTTCGCGCCGGCGACCGGGTCAGCCATCGGTGGCCGCCAGCTTGGCCGCCTGGGCGCGCATCACCTGGTCGTACGCCGGTCGGTCGGCCCACTTGAGGCCGTAGGCCTGGCGGGCGGCCTCGTCGGGGACGATGACGTCGTCGCCGGCGTCCATCCCGGCCAGGACCGCCTCCGCGACCTGGTCGGCCGTGACGGGGGAGCGCTCGACGAGTCCCCGGACGATCTCGCCGAGGGCGGTGTCGCTGCCCTGCATCGAGCTCATCAGGTTGGTCCGGAAGTACGACGGGCACACGGCGCTCGCGCGGATCCCGGAGCCGGCCAGCTCGTGGCCGCACGTCTCGGTGAAGGCGACCACGGCGGCCTTGGTCGCGTTGTAGGAGCCCATCCCGGCCGGGTGCACGAGGCCGGCGAGCGAGGCCACGTTGACGATGTGCCCGGACCCCTGCGCCTTGAGCATCGGGGTGAACGCCTGGACGCCGCGGACGATGCCGAACAGGTTGACCTCGGTGATCCGGCGCCACTCCTCGATCGTGGAGCGGTCGATCCGGCCGCCGCCGGCCACGCCGGCGTTGTTGACCAGCACGTCGAGCCCGCCCCAGCGCTGCTCGACGGCCGCCACGGCGGAGGCCCAGTCGTCGCCGGAGGTGATGTCGAGGACGAGGTCGATGCCCTCGGCCGCGACGCGGTCGGTGGCGAGCACCTCGTCGCCGCGGGCCCGGAAGGCGGTCACGAGGGCGGCGCCGAGGCCGGACGCGGCCCCGGTGACCAGGACACGGTTCACCGGTACTTGCCCAGCTCGATCTTGGCCACCACGTTGCGGTGGACCTCGTCGGGCCCGTCGGCGAGGCGCAGCGTGCGCGCCCCGACGTACGCCGCCGCGAGCGGGAAGTCGTCGGTCATGCCGGCGCCGCCGTGAAGCTGGATGGCCATGTCGATGACGTCGAGCGCCATCCGCGGCACCTCGACCTTGATCTCGCTGACCGCGGAGATCGCCTCGGCCGACAGGCCCTGGTCGAGCAGCCAGGCGGCGTGCAGGACGAGCATCCGGGAGCGGTTGATGGCGATCCGGGCCTCGGCGATGCGCTCGCGGTTGCCGCCCAGGCCGGCCAGCGGCTTGCCGAAGGCGACGCGCGAGGAGGCCCGCCGGCAGGCGAGCTCGAGGGCCTTCTCGGCCAGCCCGATCGCGCGCATGCAGTGGTGGACGCGACCCGGTCCGAGCCGGCCCTGGGCGATCTCGAAGGCGCGTCCCTCGCCGAGCAGGATGTTGCCCAGCGGCACGCGGACGTCGTCGAAGGTCACGTCGCCGTGACCGAGCGGCTCGTCGTAGTAGCCCATCGTGGTGAGCATCCGCTCGACCTTCACGCCGGGGGCGTCGCGGGGGACCAGCACCATGGTGTGGCGCGAGTGACGGTCGGCGTCGGGGTTGGTGAGCCCCATGAAGACCAGGATCTTGCAGTCGGGGTTGCCCACGCCGG
Organism: Nocardioides sp. P4_G4; assembly: GCF_056401085.1. Lineage (NCBI taxonomy): Bacteria > Bacillati > Actinomycetota > Actinomycetes > Propionibacteriales > Nocardioidaceae > Nocardioides > Nocardioides sp. P4_G4. The sequence continues at coordinate 11,647 of NZ_JBFUKA010000006.1, read as the reverse complement.
TGGAGAACCACTTGCGGCCGTTGATGACGACCTCGTCGCCGTCGACGACCGCGGTCGCGGCCATGGTGGTCGCGTCGGAGGAGGCGACGTCGGGCTCGGTCATGCAGAACGCGCTGCGGATCTCGCCCCGCAGCAGCGGCTCGAGCCAGGTGGCCCGCTGCTCGTCGGTGCCGTAGCGGAGCAGCACCTCCATGTTGCCGGTGTCGGGGGCGTTGCAGTTGAAGACCAGCGGGGCCAGGAACGAGCTGCCCATCGCCTCGGCGAGGGGCGCGTAGTCGACGTTGCTCAGCCCCTGGCCGCCGTCGGTGCCGAAGTCGGCGGCGTACCGCCCGGCGTGCTCGAGGGGGAGGAAGAGGTTCCACAGGCCCTGCGCGCGGGCCTTGGCCTGGAGCTCCTTGATCCGGGGGTCCGGCGTCCAGTGGTCGCCGCCGCTCTCCCGGCGCTGGGTGATGCCGGCGTGCACGTCGGCCTCGATCGGCTCGACCTCGGTGGCGACGAAGTCGCGCACCCGCGTGAGGAGGTCGGCGGCACGGGGGGAGAGGGAGAAGTCCATGGGTTGACCCTACGCACACTGTTGAGCAATGCTCAATAGTGTGTCCGATCCCGTACGCCGCCGGCTCAGCGCCGACGACCGGCGCCGCCAGCTGGTGGGCATCGGGCTGTCGCAGATCATCGACACCCCGATCCAGGACCTGTCGATGGACCAGGTCGCCGCGGAGGCGGGCATCTCACGTGGCCTGCTGTTCCACTACTTCCCGACGAAGACCGACTTCTACCTCGCCTGCATCGCCGCGGCCGGGCGCCGGATCCTGCGCAACACCGCGCCGTCGGAGGGCGACGCGGGACCCGTCCAGGTGCGCACCATGATCACGGCGATGGTCCAGCAGATCGACCGGCGCCGGGCGTTCTACCTGACGCTGGTGCACGGCAGCGGGGTGGCCGACCCGCGGCTGGCCCAGGTGCACGAGAGCGTGCGCTCGGTCTCCACCGACAGGGTGCTCGCGGCCCTCGACCTCGACCCGGCCCTGCGCGAGGTCGTGCATGCCTGGTGGGCCTACGTCGAGGACCGGGCGCTCACGTGGAGCGCGGGCCGTCCCGAGGACCGGGCGCACACCCTCGAGGCACTGGTCGCGCACTGCGAGCGCGCCCTGACGGCGCTGTGTGCCCAGGGCGCCTGACGACGCCGCGGCCCCCGGGGCGCGTGATGGCCCTCAGTGGCGGCGCGTGGCCTTCTTCACGGCCTTCGTCGTCACGGTGAACTTCTGGTTGTCGTCACGGGCCACGCCGGCGCAGGCCTGCGTCGTCTCCCGGCCACAGTCGAACCGGGTCGAGACGTTGGCCAGCGACACGGTCACGGTGCCCACCGTCGCCGCGCTGAAGGGCACGGTGGTGGTGCCGTTCCCGCGTCCGTCGAGGTGGATGCGCCTCTTCGTGATGGTGCCGTCGGTCCTGTGGACCAGGAGCGTCGCGGCGGGGGAGGACCGTCGGGAGGGGGCGTCGACCCGGACCCGCAGGTGCCACTTCTTCGCGGCCAGGTCGGGTCCCGGGTGCAGGCGCACCGAGTCGCCGGCGAGGTGGTCGATCCGGGCCGCCTTCTTCCAGGAGCGCGCCGTCCGGGTGAGGGTGGCCTCGGCGAGGGGCGGGGTGTCGCCGTACGCCGCACCCTCCTCGTAGACCAGGCCGGGCATCGTGTTGGCGGCCGCGAAGTCGGCGTACACGTCGGTCAGCCCGCCCTTGCGGCGCAGCACCGACTGCAGTGCCTGGACCGAGTAGCGCCCGCCGTCCTTCCTGAGGCTGCCGGCGGCCTTCCAGGCCTTCTTGACGATGCCCTGGGAGTAGGCCTGGCTGAGGTACTCCCAGAAGATCCAGTTGCCGTACTGGAAGCCGTACGTCGAGCTGAACGCGTCGAGCGGAACGAACGGCGACTTGAGCTGGCTGTACTGGAGGTACTGGCGGTTGTCGTCGATGTCGTCGGCGACCCGCTCCTCCATCCAGGTGGCCGTGGACTCCATCATCCAGGGGTCCTCCCTGAAGTCGTAGGCGTACTGGACGGCGTGGAAGAACTCGTGCGCGGCCGTGACGGTGAGGTTGTTCTGGGGCGAGGTGCCGGAGGGGAACTGGGCGGGTGCGTAGTCGTTGTCGAGCACGCAGAAGCCGCTCGCGGTGCGGCCCTTCTTGCGGTACTCCGCCGCGCAGTAGCCGTAGAGGCCGGTGCCGAGGTCCTTCAGGTAGACGTCGAGCTTGTCGTCGCCACCGACGCTGCCGTCAGCCAGCGGGGCGCGGTAGCCGAGGTCGTCGACCTCGCGGGCGTAGGTGTTCTCCAGGGTGGCCAGGGTGAGGCCGACCCAGTCGGTGCTGGGCGCGGCGTCGGCCGTCGAGGTGACGTAGTGGACGCACACGTGGGCGCCGCAGGTCTGCGTCGAGGGCACGGTGTAGCCGTTCCCGAAGGGGTCGTTCGGACCGTCGGTCGGGCGGGCGAGCAGTGCCTCGGCCTCCATGGCGTCGGCGCCGGTGAGGTCGGGGCGGGCCAGCCACAGGTCCCGCAGCGCGACGGTGGCCGACGGGTCGCCGGTGCGGGCGTCACCGGTCAGGACCCGGCCGGCCAGGTCGAGCGCGGCCCGCGGCGAGGCCTTCGGGGCGAGCGCCACGGGCGCGGTCCGCGGGAGCGGAGGACGCGCGACCGCCACCCGGTCCCCACCGCGGTCCGCCCCGTGGCCGGCGCCCGCAGCGCCGGCCGGCGCGGCGGGCACCAGCGCGAGCGCGGTGGCCGTGCTGGTGAGGAAGGACAGCAGGACGAGGATGGAGCGCACGTGGATTCCCTTCGTGGCCCCGCGGGGCCGGTGTGTCGGTGCGGAGCGTGGCCGCACGGTCATCGCAGGACCCGGGCCGTGACCCGGAAGCCCCGGCGATCATCGCCGGACCTGCCGTGGCAGGCGAACTGGGTGCCGCGGTTGCAGGTGTAGCGGGTCGACGCGTTGGCCAGCACCAGCTCGACGCGGCGCACCCGCGGGCGGTGGAACTTCACGACCCGGGAGCCGTGGCCGCGACGGTCGAGCCGGATCGGGCTGCGAGCGATGACGCCGTGGCGACCGATGAGCACCACGTGCGCGGCGGGGGCCGTGGCCTGACGGCCCGCGTCCACGGTGAGGCGCAGGCGGCCGTGCCGGAGGCCCGGCCCGGGGCGGAGCGAGACCACGTGCCCCGTGAGGTGGTCCAGGGTGACCTCGCGCGACCAGGTGCTGCGGCCGCGGCCGAGCCGGACCCTGGCCTGCGGCGCGGCCGGTCGGTAGGCCGACCCCTCGTCGTACGACGAGCGGGCCGTGCGGTTGGCGGCGACGAACCCGGCGTAGAACCGGGGCCACGAGACGCCGCGGGACTCGACGTACCGCTTGATGGCCCGCACGGAGAAGTCGTTGCGCCGACCCACGTGCCCGTCGGCGCGCGCCCAGACCTGGCGCACCGCCCCGGTGCCGAAGTGCTGGCTGAGGCGCTGGAAGAAGATCCAGTTGCCGTAGGAGCCCAGGCCGGAGTCGAACGTGTCGAGCGGGGTGCCGGGGTCGCCGAGCTGGCCGTGGCGCAGGTACTGACGGTTGTCGTTGACGTCGTCGGTGACCTGCTCCTCCATCCAGGTCGCGGTGGCCTCGAGGAACCAGCCGTCGTCGCGCGCGTCGAGCCCGAACTGCACGGCGTGGAAGAGCTCGTGGGCGACCGTCACCCGCATGCTGGGCGTCGGGGGCAGCGGGAACTCGGCGAAGTCGTTGTCGAGCACGCAGTACGACGACGCGACGTTGCGCTCGCCGGGCACGATCTGCTCCGGGGCGCAGTAGCCGTAGAGGCCCCGTCGGCCGAGGTCCTGCAGGTAGATGTCGAACTGGGGGGTGCCCCCCGCGCCGCGGTCGCTCGGCGGCAGCGGCCAGCCGAGCTGGGTCATCCGGGCGAACGTCGCGTCGGCGGTGGTGAGGGTCAGGGTCACCCAGTCCGGGGTGCCACCGGTGCTGCTGGCCATCGGCGGGGCGTCGCCCGAGGCCCCGACGTAGTGCAGGCAGACCAGGTCGGTGCACGCCCGGCCCTGGGGCAGGGAGGGGTCCCAGTCGGGGCGGGGGAGGGCGGCCCGGGCGGAGGAGGTGCGCGCGCCGGCCGTGGCCGCGCCGAAGAACTGGTCCCGCAGCTCGAGCGTGTCGGGGGCGCCGTCCCCGAGGGTCGGGGCGTTCAGGACACCGGACGCGGTGGGCGCGGTCGGCGCGGCGTCGGCCGGGGTCACGAGACCGAGGGCGAGGCAGGCCGCGAGGGCGAGGGTGGCGAGGGTGCGCACCGGGTTGTCGGTCACGGAGTCCTTCCGGGGATGGCGTCCCGACAGGCTACATACCCGAGGCGTCGTACCCCCTGTCCTCGGAGCCGGTCGTCGGGGCCGGCCGTCGGCCCCGCGGGCGCCGCCGGGTCAGAGATCGGCGATGTGCTCGATGATGGCGGTCGTGGAGATCGCCGGCGTCCGGGGGAGGTAGACGACCTCGCACACGTCGCAGAGCTCGTCGAAGCGGCCCGCCCAGTCGTCGCCCATCACCAGCACGTCGGCCGCGTGCCGGAGGACGTAGTCGCGCTTGAGCTCCAGGCTCTCCTCGACGAAGACCTCGTCGACGAACCGCAACGCGGACACGATCTCGATCCGCTCGCGCTCGCTGAAGACCGGCGCCCGGCCCTTCTTGCGCATGTTGAGGGCGTCGGCGGACACCCCGACCACGAGGCGGTCGCCGAGGGCCGCGGCACGCTCCAGCACGCGCAGGTGCCCGACGTGGAACACGTCGAACGTGCCGAAGGTGATGACCGTGCGAGACATGGGCGCAATCTATCCGTCGCCCTTCGGGGTGGACGCCGGGGTGCGCCGGTGTGGTGCCGCGGGGGAGGATCGGGCCCATGGCTGCGCAGTCCCCACCCACGGACCCGGTGTCCCCTCCGGTGTCCTCCCCGTCGGTCCCGCTGATCACGCCCGACCCGGGCTCTGACGAGGCGCGCCGTCGCGGGCTGCGCCGGATGCGCACCGTCGCGGTGTCGCTGCTGGTCTTCGCCGCCGTCGTGTACGTCGCGACGCTGGGCCGCGAGAGCTTCTGGGGCTTCGTCAACGCCGGGGCAGAGGCCTCGATGGTCGGTGCCATCGCCGACTGGTTCGCCGTGACGGCGCTGTTCAAGCACCCGATGGGGCTGCCCATCCCGCACACCGCCCTGATCCCCAAGCGCAAGGACGAGCTCGGCAAGGGACTCGAGGAGTTCGTGGGGGAGAACTTCCTCCAGGAGGACATCATCCGCGAGCGCGTGGACGCCGCGACGATCTCCGCCCGCGTCGGCGACTGGCTCTCCGACCCGGCCAACGCCCGCCGCGTGGTCGACGAGGTGGCCGACGTCGCGGCCATCGCCCTGGGGAAGATCCGCGACGAGCACATCGCCGACCTGGTGACCAACGCCTTCGTGCCCCGCTTCCGCGAGGAGCCGCTCGCCCCGCTGCTGGGCAGCCTGGTCTCGGAGATGGTGCGCGACGACCTGCACCACGGCGTGGTCGACCTCGGCCTCGACGAGCTGCACCGGTGGCTGGTCCACAACCCCGACACGTTCATCGAGGTGCTCAGCGAGCGCGCCCCCTGGTGGGCGCCCCCGCGGCTCAACGAGGCCCTGACCCACCGCCTCCACATCGAGGCCGTCCGCTGGATCGAGGACATCCGGTCGAACCCCGACCACCACGCCCGCGCGGCCCTGGACTCGATGCTCGCCCAGCTCGGCCACGACCTGCTGGTCGACGACGCGACCCAGGACCGGGCCGAGCGCTTCAAGGAGCGGCTGCTCGACCACCCGCAGGTCGTCACCACCGCCATCTCGCTGTGGAAGGCGATGCGGTCCGCGTTGCTGACGTCGGTCCACGACCGCGACGGCGCCGTCCGCCAGCGGCTCCTCGAGGAGCTCAACTCGTTCGCAGGGCGGCTGCGCTCCGACGACTCGCTGCGGGAGCGGCTGGACCGCACCGCCGCCGACGTCGTGGTCTTCGGCATCTCGCGCTACGGGGCGGAGCTCACCACGGTCATCACCCACACGATCGAGCGCTGGGACGGCAAGGAGGCGGCCCGGCGCATCGAGCTGCACGTGGGCCGCGACCTCCAGTTCATCCGGATCAACGGCACCATCGTGGGTGGACTCGTCGGCGTGCTGATCCACGCGGTCTCGCTGCTGGTTCACTGATCCCATGAGCGAAGACACCGGCACCGGCGCCCACGACGCGGTGGACGTCCCGATCCGCGACGAGACGATCCGCCTGGGTCAGTTCCTCAAGCTCGCCAACCTCATCGAGAGCGRCTCGGACGCCAAGCCGCTGCTGGCCGACGGTGTGGTGGGCGTCAACGGCGAGGTGGAGACCCGCCGGGGCCGGCAGCTCGTGCCCGGTGACGTCGTCACGCTGGGCCCGGCCGCGGCCCGGGTGGCCACCGGGGACGCCGAGATCGACGTCCCCTGGTGACCGCTGCACGAGGGATGCCTCAGCGGACCTCGAGCAGGTCCACCACGAAGATCAACGTCTCGCCCGGCTTGATGACGCCACCGGCGCCCCGGTCGCCGTAGCCCAGGTGCGGCGGGATGACGATGCGACGACGGCCGCCGACCTTCATGCCCTGCACGCCCTCGTCCCAGCCCTGGATGACCTGGCCGATGCCGAGGCGGAACTGGAGCGGGGTGCCGCGGTTGTAGGAGGCGTCGAACTCCTCGCCGGACGAGTGCGCGACCCCGACGTAGTGGACCGACACGGTCGCTCCACTCGTGGCCTCGGCACCGTCACCCTCGGTGAGGTCGGTGACCTCGAGCTCGGCGGGGGCGTCTCCCATGTGCGGGTCGACGTCGGGCTTGTCCATGTCACTGCCTTCCAATGGGTGTCAGGTCTGGTGGACGTAGTGGTCGAGCTGGTCGCGCTCGAACTCGAGCTCGCCGATGCGGTGCTTCACCACGTCCCCGATGCTGATGATGCCGGTCAGGCTCCCGTCGGCCACCACCGGGAGGTGCCGGACGCGCAGCTCGGTCATCGTCCGCATCAGGTCGGTGACGTCGTCGTCACCGGTGCAGGTCCGCACGTCGACGGTCATGATCTCGCGCACCGGCAGGTCGAGCACGGCGGTGTCGGTGCCGAGGCGGCGTACGACGTCGCGCTCGCTGACGATGCCGTCGACCGCCGAGCCGTCGGAGCTGACGATCAGCGCCCCGATGTTGTGCTCGGCCAGCAGGGCCACGAGGTCGCGCACCGGGGCGTCGGGCCCGATCGTCACCACCTGCGGGCTCGGCTTGGCGGTGAGGATGTCGTGGATGTGCATGGGCCACCTCCGGCGTTCGCGGTTGGTGCTCCACCACGCTAGCCACTCGGAGGGCCGAGCGACAGGGTGAGATCAGTCGACGACCGTGGGGGGCGTCTGCCGGCTCCGCAGCTCGTGCACCGAGCCCGGTCGCGAGGGCCGGTAGTCGGGGTCGTCGTGGTCGTCGGGCAGCGAGCCCAGGAAGCCGAGAGCGGCCTCGTGGAGGTGCCCGTTCGTCGCCAGGGCGTTGCCGCCGAAGGGGCCGTCGGTGCCGTCGAGGGACGTGAAGCGCCCCCCGGCCTCGCGGACGATCACGTCGAGGGCGGCCATGTCGTAGAGCTCGAGCTCGGGCTCGGCGGCGATGTCCACCGCGCCCTCGGCCAGCAGCATGTAGGACCAGAAGTCGCCGTACGCGCGCGTGCGCCAGCAGCGACGCGACAGCGAGACGAAGTCGGAGAGCCGGTCCCGCTCGTCCCAGCCCGACAAGGAGCTGTAGGACAGCGAGGCGTCCTCGAGGCGGCGTACGTCGGAGACCTGGCACTGCGTCGCCTTGAGCAGCGAACGACCGGTCCACGCGCCCTGGCCGCGAGACGCCCACCAGCGGCGCTGCAGCTGGGGCGCCGACACGACGCCGAGCACCACCTCGTCGTCGACGGCCAGCGCGATCAGGGTCGCCCAGACGGGGACGCCACGGACGAAGTTCTTGGTGCCGTCGATCGGGTCCACGATCCAGCGCCGCTGGCTGTGCCCGGTCGAGCCCTGCTCCTCGCCGACCACGGCGTCGCGCGAGCGGACCCGCGACAGGGTGCGACGGATGCCCTCCTCGACCGCCTGGTCGGCGTCGGTGACCGGCGTGAGGTCGGGCTTGCTCATCACGTGCAGGTCGAGCGCCTTGAACCGGGCCTGGGTCAGGGAGTCCGCGTCGTCCGCCAGGACGTGGGCCAACCGGAGGTCGTCGAGGTAGCTGTCGTGGCCTGCGCCGAGGTGGCCGGGTCCGGTGAGGGGCATGTCCACAGGTTATGGGCTGGTCCGGTCGCGGGGGCCATTCCGGGTGTTCGCGCCGTCCGCGGCGCAGCCCGGCTCAGTAGTCGTCGTGCGACCGGGCGGCGAGCAGGCGACGGAACGACTGCACGCGCTCCACGTCGGCCTCCCCGGCCGCGACCGCCACGTCGAGGCCGCACTCCGGCTCCTCGGTGCCGTGCGTGCACCCGCGCGGGCAGTCCTCGGTCATCTCCTCCAGGTCGGGGAACGCCCCGATGAGGTCCTGCGGCTGCACGTGCGCGAGGCCGAAGGAGCGGATGCCGGGGGTGTCGATGATCCAGCCCGCGTCGACGTCGTTCGAGCTGGGCAGCGCGAGCATGTAGGCCGACGTCGAGGTGTGCCGGCCGCGACCCGTCACGGCGTTGACGATGCCGACGTCGCGGTGGGCCGTCGGCACCAGCGCGTTGACCAGCGTCGACTTGCCGACGCCGCTGTGCCCGACCAGCACGCTGGTGTGCCCGCCCAGCGCGGCGCGCACCTCCTCGAGGTCGCCCCCGCGCTCGGTGACCACCCAGGGCACGCCCAGGGAGCGGTAGGTCGACAGCAGCGTCTCGGGGTCGGCGAGGTCCGCCTTCGTCAGGCACAGCAGCGGCGACATGCCCGCGTCGTACGCCGCGACGAGGGCCCGGTCGATCAGCCGCGGGCGGGGCTCGGGATCGGCCAGGGCGGTGACGACCACGAGCTGGTCGGCGTTGGAGACGATGACGCGCTCGACCGGGTCGTCGTCGTCGGCGGTCCGCCGCAGCGTGGTGGTGCGCTCGACGACCTCGACGATCCGGGCCAGCGACCCGTCGACACCCGAGGTGTCGCCGACGACCCGCACCCGGTCGCCCACGACGACGCCCTTGCGACCGAGGGGGCGCGACTTCATCGCCATCACGGTGGCGCCGGCGATGAGGAGGGTGAACCGGCCCCGGTCGACGGTGACGACCACGCCGTCGACGGCGTCGTCGTACGTCGGGCGGTCCTTGGTGCGCGGCCTGGTACGACGCCGCGGGCGCTCGTAGTGCTCGTGGTCGTGCTCGCTGTAGCGACCGCTCACGCCTGACCCACCGCCCTGGACCAGGCGCCGGGGAAGTCGGGGAAGGTCTTGCCCGTCGTCGCGATGTCCTCGACCAGCACCCCGTCCACCGCCGAGCCGATGATGACGCCGGCGTGGGCCATCCGGTGGTCGGCGTAGGTGTGGAAGGTCCCCCCGTGCAGCTGCGAGGGCCGGATCGTGAGGCCGTCCGCGTGCTCGGTCACGTCGGCGCCGAGCGCGGTGAGCTCGGTGGCCAGGGCGGCGAGCCGGTCGGTCTCGTGACCACGGATGTGGCCGATGCCCCGCAGGTGCGAGGGGGAGTCGGCGAGGGCGCAGAGGGCGGCGACGGCGGGGGTGAGCTCGCCGATGTCGTGCATGTCGAGGTCGATGCCGGCGATGGTGCCCGGGCCGGTGACGCGCAGGCCGCCGTCCGGGCCGGTGACGTCCTCCACGGTGCAGCCCATCCGGGTGAGCACGTCGCGCAGCGCGTCGCCCGGCTGGGTGGTGCGGGCCGGCCAGTCGCGGACGGTGACCCGGCCGCCCGTCGTGGCGGCGAGGGCGAGGAAGGGCGCGGCGTTGGAGAGGTCGGGCTCGACCGCGTGGTCGACCGCGGCGACGGGGCCCGGTGCGACCGCCCACCGGTTGGCGTCGGAGTCGTCGACCTCGACACCCCGCTCGCGCAGCATGGCGACCGTCATCTCGATGTGCGGGAGCGAGGGGACGGGCTTGCCGTCGTGGAGCACGTCCACGCCCCGCTCGTAGCGCGCACCGGCGAGGAGCAGCGCGGAGATGAACTGGGAGGAGGCGCTCGCGTCGACGACCACCGTCCCGCCCGGGACGGCGCCCGTGCCGGCCACGGTGAAGGGCAGGGCCCCGCGCCCCTCGTCCTCCACGCGGATGCCCAGCGAGGCCAGGGCGCCGAGCACCTCGCCCACCGGGCGGTTGCGCATGTGGGGGTCGCCGTCGAAGGCGATGCGTCCGGTCGCCAGTCCGGCGACGGGCGGGACGAAGCGCATGACGGTGCCGGCCAGCCCGCAGTCGACGTCCGCGTCGCCGACCATGGCCCGCGGGGTGACGACCCAGTCGTCGTCCCGGTCCTCGACGCCGGTGCCCATGGCCCGCAGCGCCCGGGCCATCAGGAGGGTGTCGCGCGAGCGCAGCGGACGTCGTACGACGCTGGGCCCGTCGGCCAGCGCGGCCAGCACCAGGGCGCGGTTGGTCAGCGACTTGCTGCCCGGCAGCGAGACCACGCTCGCCACCGGGCTCCTCGGGCGGGGCGCGGGCCAGGTCTCGGTCACCCGCGCACCCTACCGATCACTCAGGTGAGCTGTGCCTTGGCGAGACGCGCCTCGTGGCGGGCGTCCCTGGCCAGCCGACGGGCCTCGCGCTTGGCGTCGGCGGCGGCCCGGCGGGCGCGCCACGCGAGGCCGGGCTTGCCCTCGGTGTCGACACCGGCGAGCAGCAGGCCGCCCATCATCGAGACGTTCTTGAAGAAGTGGACCTTCTGGTTGCCCTTGGCAGCCGGGTCCGACTCCTCCCAGTAGCGGTGTCCGGCCAGCGTGGTCGGCAGCAGCGAGGCGGCCAGGACCGTGGAGGCCAGCCGCGGCGCGCGGCCGGTGGCCAGGGCCGCGGCGGCGGTGATCTGCGCGACGGCGTTGATGCGCACCAGCGTGGTGGCGTCGGTGGGGATCGGCGCCTGGGGGACGGCCTTCTGCGCCAGGGGGACGACCTTGTCGGCGATGGGCTGGGCCGCCGGGCCGAGCGACGAGGCGTTCTTGAGGGCATTGATGCCGCCCACGACGAACATCGAGGCCAGCATGGGGCGTGCGATCAGTCTGGTGACGGTCATGGGTCATTCCTACACGACCCGGACGACACCGGCTCCACCCCGGCGGAGGCCCGTCAGTCCCAGACGACGGTGACGGTGTTGTCCTCGGGCGTGGTGTCCGGTCCGTCGTCGCTGGTCGCGGTGAAGGTGAGCCGCGAGGTGCCACGGGCGCCGGAGACGGCGTGGACCGTGAGCGGGCTCGAGTCGGTCACCGTGCAGGTCATCCGACCGCCGCTCCAGGGGCTGCACTGGGCGCCGCGCACCTGCACGAGCACGGGGTCACCGGTGACGACCAGCGTGGCCGACTCGCCGGCCGGGATGCCGACCACGGTCGCGGTGAGGTCGACGCTGGCGCCGTTGCCCACCGGAGCGCTGACGGTCATGACCAGGTCGCGCACCGACGGCTGCGGATCCGGGTCGGTCGTGGGGTCGGTCGTGGGG